>JAFLDE010000047.1 GCA_017302655.1 Burkholderiales bacterium | reverse complement strand
GGAAGCGGCCGGCCGAGTGGCGGCGGAAGCCCTGGCCAACGGCATCCCGGCCCTGGTGTCCGACCGCGGCGGGCTGCCCGAGATGGTGGAGGGGGCGGGCACCGTCCTCCCCGCAGAAGGGCCGGATGCCTTGGCGCGCTGGGGGCAAGCGTTGGAGGCGCTGGCCGACGACACCCACTGGCAGGCGGCCAGCGCCCGCGCGCAGGCCGTTGCGCCGCGCTGGCGCAGCCGCCAGCAAGGCCCTCTCTACGCCGAGTGGTTCGGGGGGCTGTTGCGCCTTTAAGCTAGGCGATCCCCTCGAACGGAGATCCGCATGGAACAGAAGCTCGGTGCCAGCGTGGCCCAGGTGTTTGCACTGCTCACCGCCCCGGCCTGGCTGCAGGAACGCAGCAAGAAGCTCGGCGAGCTCTCGGCCAAAGTGAGCGTCAAGAAGGCCGGCAAGGGGCTGCAGCTCAGCATGAAGCGGCGCATCCGCCGCGAGCTGCCGCCGCTGGTCGCTTCGGTGCTGCCGTCGGAGTCCGACCTGCTGTTCACCGAGACCTGGGCGCCTTCGGGGGCCGGCTACGACGGCGAGTTGCTGATCGAAGCGCCCGGTCAGCCGGTCACCGTGAGCGCGGACTTTTCGCTGGCGCCGCAGGGCGAGGGCTGCGTGTACCGCATCCGTCACCAGGCGCGCTGCACCATCCCCTTCATCGGCAGCACCGTGGCGGCGGTGGCCCAGCAGTTGGTGGAAAGCGGCTGCGAGGATGAGCTGGCCTACTTGGCCAAGGCCTTGAGCGCCGCACCGGCCAAGAAGGCCCCGGCGAAGAAGGCGGCCCCGGTGAAGGAAGCCGCTCCGGAGAAGAAGGCCCCTCCGGAGAAGAAGGCCCCTCCGGCGAAGAAGGCTGCTCCGGCGAAGAGGGCGGTTCTGGCGAAGAAGGCGGCTCCGGCCAAGAAAGCCGCTCCAGCGAAAAAGGTGGCCCCGGCCAAGAAGGCAGCACCGGCGAAGAAGGTCGCCCCGGCCAAGAAGGCCGCACCGGCGAAGAAGGTCGCCCCGGCCAAGAAGGCCGCACCGGCGAAGAAGGCCGCTCCTGCCAAGAAGGCGGCACCAGCAAAGAAGGCCGCCACGTCGCGCAAGGCTTGAAATGAACGCCCTGGCTCTCGACTCCTCCATGCCGTCAACTGACGCAGCCCTGCGCGTGGCGCTGCAGCGTCAGCGCGCGGCCTACCTGGCCCACCCGGTGCCCGACCGCGCTGAGCGCATGGCCGACCTCGCGACCCTGGAGCGCTTCATCCGCGAGCAGCAGGAGGCACTGATTGCGGCGGTGAGCGCCGACTACGGCCACCGCTCGCGGCACGAAACCCTGATCACCGAAATCACCCCGGCCCTGGCGGCGCTGCGCCAGGCGCGCAGCCATTTGCGGCGCTGGATGCGCCCGCAACGCCGCCATGTCGACCGCCTGGCCTTCGGCCTGATGCGCAACGAGGTGCGTCCGCAGCCGCTGGGCGTGGTCGGCGTGATCGTGCCCTGGAACTTCCCGATCAACCTGAGCCTGATCCCGCTCACCTACATCTTTGCCGCCGGCAACCGCGCGATGGTGAAGATGAGCGAGAACTCGCGCCACCTGGCCCGCCTGCTCATCGAGAAGCTGCCCGCCTACTTTCCACCCGACAAGCTGCAGGTCTTCGACGAGACCGGCGAGGTGGGCGTGGCCTTCTCGCGCCTGCCCTTCGATCACCTGCTGTTCACCGGCTCGGGCACCACCGGCCGCAAGGTGATGGCGGCGGCGGCCGAGAACCTCTGCCCGGTGACGCTGGAGCTGGGTGGCAAGGCACCGGCGGTGGTTTGCGAAGACTTCCCGACCGCGCTGGCGGCCGAGCGCATCCTGCACGTGAAGTGCCTGAATGCCGGGCAGATCTGCACCAACGTCGACCACGTCTTCGTGCCCGAGGCGCAGCGCGACGCCTTCGTGCAGGCCGCGCAGGCTTTTGTGCCGAAGCTGTACGCCGACTTGGATTCGCCGGACTACAGCTCGATCATCGAGCCCCGCGCGTACCGCCGCCTGGTGGCGGCGATGGAAGAGGCCCGTGCGGGCGGCGCGCGCCTGATTCCGCTGCTGCCCGGCGCGGCCCTGGACGAAGCGCGTCACCGCATCGCGCCGCACTTGGTGCTGGATGCGCCCGAGGATTGCGAGCTGATGCGCCGCGAAATCTTCGGCCCCCTGCTGCCGGTGCTGACCTACAGGAGCCTGGACGAGGTGATCACGCGCATCAACACCGGGCCGCGCCCGCTGGCGCTCTACCCCTTCAGCTATCGAAGCGAGCAGGTGGACGGACTGATCGACCGCGTGATGTCCGGCGGCGTGACGGTGAACGACGCGCTCTTGCACGTGGGCCAGGACGACCTGCCCTTCGGCGGCGTGGGCGAGTCGGGCATGGGCCACTACCACGGGGTGGAGGGCTTCATGACCTTCTCCAAGCTGCGCCCGATCTGCCGCCAGTCGCGCTGGTCCACCTTCCAGCTGATGGCGCCGCCCTACGGCGGGCTGGCCGATCGGCTGCTGCGCTTCCTCAGCCGCTGAGCGGACTGGCGGCCTGCCCCGGCTTGCGCAGCCAGCGGCTGAAGGGTGGCAGGCCGGCGAGCAATTGGCGGCCGAAGGCGGTCTGGCTCAGGCGGCCGTCGTAGCAAACGATGGTGGCGCGGTCCGTCTCGCTGCGGATGCCGCGCCCGGCCCATTGGTTCAGGCGCACGCCGGTGGCCGGCACGACGATCTCTAGGAACGGGTTGCGGCCCTGCGCCTGCAGCCACTCGGCGCGCGCTTCCATGACCGGGTCGGCCGGCATGAGGAAGGGCAGCTTGGGCAGGAACACCCACTCACACTCGCGGCCCGGCAGGTCCAGGCCCTCGCCGAAGCTCTGCAGCCCCACCAGCACGGCGCGCTCGCCCGCGGCCACGGCGGCGCGGTGCTCGCGCAGCAACTGTTCACGCGGGGCCTCGCCCTGCACGCGCATTTGCCGGCGCAAGGCCGGCGGCATGGCTGCCACCAGGGCGCGCAGCTGCACCCAGCTGGAGCACAGCAAGAGCGCGCCATGCTCGACGGCGAGCAGGTCGTCTTGCAAGAGCGTGGCCACCTCGGCGGTGTGCGCCTGCGGGGCCTTGGGGCTGGCGCGCGTCTCCACCACTTCGAAGCGACCCTGGTGGGCGTGGTCGAAGGGGCTGTCCACCGCCAGGGCTTGCACGCCGTCCTCGTTCGCCAGGCCGCTCTCGCGCAGAAAGAAGTCGAAGCGCCCCAGCGCGCGAAGCGTGGCCGAGGTGAGCACGGCGCCGCGCAGGCGGCTCCACAGATGCTGGCGCAGCACCGCCGCGCCGCTGACCGGGCAGGCCTTGGCCTGCAGGCGCAGGTGTTCGCCCTGCACGTCGAAGTCCAGCCACTTGGCGGGGGGCGGCTCGCCGTCGGTGAGCATGAGGCGCGCGAGGTCGAGCAGTTCGGCCAGGCGGCGGTGCGGCGGGCCGATGTCGGCCGTGTAGAGCGCCAGGGGCTCGGCCAGGTCCTCGTCGGCCGCGCGCAGTTCGCGCATCCAGGCCGAGAGCTCGGCCGCCTGGCTGTGCAGGCGCTCGGCGGCCTGCGCCAGGTCCTGCCAGATCGGCACCAACTGCTCCGGCCAGCGGCCGTCAGGCAAGCGGATGCGCGTGGGAGCAGGCGCGCTGGCACCGACGGCGCCCATAGGTGGCGGTTCGTCCGCCTCGGCTTGCTCGCCCATCTGTCCGATCGCCTCCGGGCCGTAGACCTGCATCAGCGCGCGGGTCAGCTCGTCCAGGCTTTGCACCAGCAGGGCCGTGCACCCGTCGAAGTTCTTGCCGGGGTAGCGCAGGCCGGTGGCGGCGGCCAGCAGCGCCTTCTCCAGGCGCTGCAGCCAGCGCCGCTCGGTCAGCGTGGCCTCGCAGGCGAAGTGGTGCAGTGCGGTGGCGGGCAGGTGGTGGGCCTCGTCGAAGACGTAGAGGGCGCGGTCGCCACTGGGCAGGCTGCTGGCGTCGCTGCGCAAGCTGGCCAGCACCAGGTCGTGGTTGGCCACCAGGATCTCGGCCTTGCTGGCGGCGCGCTTCGCATCGAAGTAGGGGCAAGCGTTGAACTGCGGGCAATGCCGCGCGGTGCAGGCGCCGCGCTCGGCGGCGATGGCGCTCCAGTGTTCCAGGTCGGCCGGCGCGAGGCTGTCGCGCTCGCCATTCCAGTCGCCCTGGCGCAGGCGGCGCTGCAGGGTGGCCAGGCGTTCTCCGGCGCCGGGGGTCAGCGGAAAGTCCAGCGGCTCCTGGCCGCCGTTCTGACCATCCCCCTGGCCCAGCGCCTGCGCCATGCGCACCGGGCAGGCGTAGCGGCCGCGGCCCTTGAGCAGGGCCACGGTGGGCGGTACTTCCAACGCGGCCGACAGCTCGGGCAGGTCCTTGTGGATGACCTGCTCCTGCAGCGCCACGGTCGAGGTGGCGACGACCAGCTTGACGCCGCGCTCGCGCGCCAGCGTGAGGCCGGCGGCCAGGTAGGCGCGTGTCTTGCCGACGCCGGTGCCGGCTTCGAGCACCAAGGCGCGAAGCGGCGCATCAGGCTCGAAGCGGGCCTCGGCGAGCTGCTCGCCAATGGCCTGCAGCATGCGCCGCTGGCCCTCGCGCGGGGTGGAACCGGGAATGGCGGCGATGAGGGCGTCGTACAGCGCGGCGAGCGATTCGTTCATGCGGCGAGAATTTGGGGGATGAGTGAAGCTGCCCCCACCCCAGAAGCGAGCATCGAGCCGGCGCGTGACGCGCAGGCCGCTGCGGCGCTGTTGAAGCAATTGTTCCCTGCGCTGTTCGGCGGCGCGCCCAAGCCCATCATGCTGAAGGTGCAGCAGGCCATCGAGGCGCGTGCGCCCGGGCGCTTCACCAAGAAGGCGCTGTCGACCTTCTTCGCGCGCTACACCGGTGGCACCGGCTACTTGTTGGCCTTGACCAAGGCCGAGGCGCGCTTCGATCTGGACGGCCAGCCGGCCGGCGAAGTGAGCGCCGAACACCGCGAGGCTGCGCGCAAGTTGCTGGCCGAGCGGCGCGAACGCTTGAAGGCTCGCGACGCCGAGATGTTGGCTGCGCGCCGCTGGCGCCTGGACCTGCTGCGCGATTTCGAGACCAGTTCGCTGAGTCGCCCCAACTTCTGTGCGCTCAAGAAGGTGCCGGAGGCGCAGCTCGATGCCTTGCTGGCGCAGGCGCGCGAGGAGCGTTCCAACCTGCCGCCGCCTTCGGCACACCCTGGGCGGGGACGCCCGGAAGGGCGTCCGAACGGCAGAACAGATGCCAGACCGGTTGGTCGAACCGGCAGCCGAGGCGAAGGCCGCCCGCAGGGCCGGCCGGGTGCTCAGACCGACGCTCGCCCCGACACGCGCCACGGCCCCAAGCCCGGCCCGCGCGCAGAGCGCAAGAGCGATTGACTATCGCGCCTTGGGCTCGCAGGCCGGGGCGCACACGCGCTCCTGCCTGCCCAGCACCTTGATCGACCTCAGGTTCCCCGGCAGTCGGTGACGGCCGCACTTGAAGCAACTGCGCATGTTGCCGCTGCCGAAGAACGGGGAGCCGTTGAGCTTGGCTTCGAAGCGCAGGCCGTCGTCGCGTACTTCGGTGTGGGTATCGAGAGTGCTCATGCGCCGCCGCAAAAAGAAGAACGCCGCCATGCTAGGCGGCGTTCGTGACGGGGCGACTACCTGCTTGCCTGGGCTAGGAAAGCGAGATCAGGTCGAACCCGTAGGCGGCTTTTTGGCGGACAGCTGCTCCTCCAGCTCCTTGCACGAAGGCGCGCAGACCGGCTGGCTCTTGCCCAGCAGCTTGCGCGACTTCAGCATGGCCCGCGGCCGATGCTTGCCGCAAAGGAAACAGGACATGGTGGCGGCGCCGAACGAGGAGGTGGCCGCGAACGGCGAACCGGGGGCCTTGGATTTGTAGCGCAGGCCATCGGCCTCGATCAGGGTTTTGGTGGTTTCCTTGGCCACGCGGGTTCCTGCCTTGGTAGTGGTGTGCGGGGAAGACGCGTATTCTCGCTCATGCCGCGAAGCGTGCTGTTGTGCTCACACCCCACGAAAACGTGGGGGGCGCTTTTGCTTCCATGCCAATAGGCCTTCGGCGAGGTCCTGCGAAGCTGCGCAGCGAGCGCTGTCCTGGGTGAATTGAGCGGCCACGTCGGGATCGCGCGTCCGGCGATCCAGCGCGTTCAGGTGTCGCTTCATGCCTTGTTGGGCCAAGGGCGCCAGGTCCAGCAAGCGCTGCTGCCAGATCCCCACCAAGGCTTCGAGGTCGCCGGACTGAGCGTCGAGGAAACCACCATGCAAGCGCTGGTCGTCCTGCCAGACCTCGGCCGCCAGCAGCAGGCGTTTGGCCGCCGAGAGGCCCAGGCGGCTGACCAGGCGCTGCATGCCGCCGCCGTAAAAGTGCAGACCGAGCCGGGCGGCCGGGATGCCGAGCCGGCCGCTGGGGCCGCCCAGGCGGAAGTCGCAGGCCAAGGCCCAGTCCACCGCGCCACCCCAGACGTCACCCTGGATGACGGCGAGGGTCAGCGTGGGTAGCGACTCCCAGGCGTCGGTCAATTGCTCGAACAGGGCGGGGGCGTCGACCTCGTCGACCGCATCGATCTGAAAGCCCGCGCAGAAGTGCGCGCCGGCACCGCGCAGCAGGACCAGGCGCAGTTCCGGCTTGGCACGCAGGCATTCGATGTGTTGATGCAAGCGCTGCAGATCAGCCACCGAGAGGCGGTTGGCGAGTTGAGGTCGGTTCAGGCAGAGGGTGGCCACCGGGCCATCGATGTGGAGGGAGGGCGGATCGTTCAGGGTTTGCACGGACATTCCTTGCGGGTCGCCGGTTCGGCCCCAGCTTCAGTGGGTTAACAGGCCCCACGGCCTAGAATCGCCGGCTTTGCGCGCCTGCTGAGGCGAGCGAGCCTTCATTGTTTCATCCGGCGTGCCGGACCCCCGCCGGGGTCGTGCCGCCTTCATTCCAGCCTCCACGAGGTTTTCGCCGTGTTCATCTCCAACGCCATCGCCCAGACCGCCGCCGCCGGCCCCACGCCCGAGAGCAGCCTGCTCAGCTTCCTGCCGCTTGTGGCCATGTTCGTGGTGCTGTACTTCATCATGATCCGTCCGCAGATGAAGCGTCAGAAGGAACACAAGGCCATGATCGAGGCGCTCGCCAAGGGCGACGAAGTCGTCACCGCCGGTGGCTTGCTGGGCAAGGTGAACAAGCTGGGCGACAGCGTGCTGCACGTCGAATTGGCCCAGGGAGTCGAGGTGCAGGTGCAACGCTCGGCCGTGGTGCAGGTGCTGCCCAAGGGCACGCTGAAGTAAGCACCCTGCGGGCGCCCCTCCTGGTGCGCCCAGCGCAGTCGAACCGCTCTGGTCACGAGGCCTTGAAAGAATGAATCGCTACCCCCTTTGGAAGTACCTCGTGCTGGGCGTGGCGCTGTTGATCGGCCTGATCTACACGCTGCCCAATTTCTTCGGAGAGGCGCCTGCGGTGCAGGTGTCGTCCGCTCGCGCCACGGTGAAGGTCACGCCCGAGGTGCAGGACCGGGTGCAGAAGGCGCTCGATGAGGCCAAGATCGCCGCTGACTTCGTGCAGTTGGAGGGCACTTCGGTGCGTGCCCGCTTCAGCGACACCGATGTGCAACTCAAGGCCAAGGACGCCATTCAGGCGGCCCTGAACCGGGATCCGGCCAATCCGGATTTCATCGTGGCGCTGAACCTGGTGTCGCGCTCGCCCCAGTGGCTGGCCTCCCTGCGTGCCTTCCCGATGTACCTGGGCCTGGACCTGCGCGGTGGCGTGCACTTCCTGATGGAAGTCGACATGCGGGCAGCGATCACCAAGCGCGTCGAGAGCTTGGTGGGTGACGCCCGCACCATGCTGCGCGAGAAGAACCTTCGCCACGCCGGCGTGTCACGAGAAGGCAATCAGATCAGCATCGCCTTCCGTGAGACCGAGACCTTGAAGGCCGCGCAGTTGCTGCTGGGTGATCGATTGCCGGACCTGGAGTGGAAGCCGGTGACCGACGCAGCCGATGCCGCGCAGCTACGCCTGGTCGGCGAGATGAAGCCGCAGGCGATGGTGGCGGTGCAGGAAGCGGCGCTGAAGCAGAACATCACCACGCTGCACAACCGCGTCAACGAACTGGGGACCGCCGAGCCGGTGATCCAGCAGCAGGGTTTGAACCGTGTCGTGGTGCAGTTGCCCGGCGTGCAGGACACGGCCAAGGCCAAGGACATCATCGGCCGCACGGCCACGCTGGAAGTGCGCCTGGTGGACGACAGCGCCGAGGCGATCAGTGCGCTGACCGGCGCCGGCCCGGTGCCCTTCGGCACCGAGCGCTTTCTTGAGAAGGGCGGTCAGGCCATCATCGTCAAGAAGCAGGTCATCCTGACGGGCGACAACCTGAGCGACGCCCAGGCCGGCTTCAACGAGAACCAGCAACCCGCCGTCCACCTGACCCTGGACGCGCGTGGCGCACGCATCTTCAAGGACACCACGCGCGAGAACATCAAGAAGCGCATGGCCATCATCCTGTTCGAGAAGGGCAAGGGTGAGGTGGTCACGGCGCCGGTGATTCAGGCCGAGATCGGCGGAGGGCGCGTGCAGATCTCGGGCGCCATGACGACCGTCGAGGCCACCGACATCGCGCTGCTGCTGCGCGCCGGCTCGCTGGCCGCGCCGATGGAGATCATCGAAGAGCGCACCATTGGCCCCAGCCTCGGTGCCGAGAACATCGACCGCGGCTTCGATTCGGTGAAATGGGGCTTCCTGGCCGTGGCCGCCTTCATGTGCGTGTATTACATGGTCTTCGGCCTGTTCAGCGCCATCGCGCTGGGCTTCAACCTGTTGCTGCTGGTGGCTGTGTTGTCCATGATGCAGGCCACGCTGAGCCTGCCCGGCATGGCGGCCATTGCGCTGGTGCTGGGCATGGCCATTGACGCCAACGTACTGATCAACGAGCGCATCCGCGAGGAACTGCGCGAAGGCAAGCCGCCGCAGATGGCCATTCACATCGGCTATGAGAAGGCCTGGGCGACGATCTTCGACTCCAACGTGACCACCTTGATCGCCGGCATTGCCTTGCTGGCCTGGGGCTCAGGTCCGATCAAGGGCTTCGCGGTGGTGCACTGCCTGGGCATCCTCACCTCGATGTTCTCGGCTGTGCTGTTCTCGCGCGGTCTGGTCAACCTTTGGTACGGGCGGCAGCGCAAGCTCAAGGCGGTGTCCATCGGCACCATCTGGCGTCCGGACGGCAAGGTCGTCAAACCGCAAGACGACGACGAGACGGCGCAGGCCTGATTGGGGAGGGCATAGAGCATGGAGTTTTTCCGTATCAAGCGCGACCTGCCGCTGATGAAGTACGCGTTGGTCTTCAACGCCATCTCCTTCGTCACCTTCGCGGTCGCCGTGTTCTTCCTCGTCACGCGAGGCCTGCACTTCTCCATCGAATTCACCGGGGGCACGGTGATGGAGGTGCAGTACGCGACGCCGGCCGATCCGGAGCGTGTGCGCCAGCAAATCGAACCCATGGGCTTTGGCGAGTTCCAAGTGCAGAAGTTCGGCAGTTCGCGCGATCTCATGCTGCGCCTGCCGGTGCGCCAAGGCAAGAAGCAGACGGAAGAGGTCGCCGAGGTCTTTGCGCAGCTGTGCCAGTCCGAACAGGGCCAGGTGCAGAGCAAGAGTTACGTCAGCGACAAGGGCGAGCAGATCAGCAAGCAGGTCTGCGTGACGGCCGACGGCAAGGAACCCGTGCAGTTGAGCCGCTCTGAAGTGGTCGGCCCCTCGGTGGGCGCCGAGCTGGCGGTGGATGCCGCCTGGGCGCTGGGCTTCACCATCCTCGGCATCGTGCTCTACCTGGCGTTCCGCTTCGAGTGGAAGTTCGGCGTCGCCGGCATCATCGCGAACCTGCACGACGTGGTCATCATCCTGGGCTTCTTCGCCTTCTTCCAGTGGGAGTTCTCGCTGGCCGTGCTGGCGGCCATCCTGGCGGTGCTGGGCTACTCGGTGAACGAGTCGGTGGTCATCTTCGACCGCGTGCGCGAGGCGTTCCGCAAGTTCCGCAAGATGACGACGCCCGAGGTCATCGACCACGCGATCACCTCCACCATCAGCCGCACCATCATCACCCACGGCAGCACGCAGTTGATGGTGCTGTCGATGCTGCTCTTCGGCGGGCCGACGCTGAAGTACTTCGCGGTGGCCCTGACCATCGGCATCTGTTTTGGCATTTACTCTTCGGTCTTCGTGGCGGCTGCCATTGCCATGTGGTTGGGTGTGAAGCGCGAGGACCTCGTGAAAGTGCCGGTGAAGGCCGAGGATCCGGACGACCCGAACGCAGGGGCGGTGGTGTAAGGTCGCCGGCCCGCAGCCGCTGAACCTTCCCGCCTCCCGCGCATGACCGTTCCCGCTCAAGCCGCCGAACTGGCCCTGGCCGCTCGCCGAGCCTATGCGGACACCTTGGTGCGGGCCTCGGCCAATGCGCCGCCGGCTCTCATTGAGGTCCTGCAGCAGCGCCTGCTGAAGCCGGCGCTGCCCCGGGAGGTGCGGGGCTGGCAAGACACTTTGGCCGCTCTGCAGCAACACGGGGCGGCCTGGCAGATGGGCTTGATTCGCCGTCTTCGCCAGGCGCAGCGCGAGGTCCAATCGCCCCGTGCCGCCCCAGGGGGCGGCGCTTCTGTGGCCGGACTCACCCTGGTGGCCGACGACACCATTGAGCGCGAAATCAATGCGTCGCGGCTTGCCCTGGCTGTGGATGCCGATACGCAATGGCAGTTCACCGACTTGCGCACCCGCATGCTGGCGCTCGAAGGGCGTCAGGAGCTACCGACCCACGACTTGCTGCGCGCCAGCACCGTGGCGCGGTTTTGGGTGGAGGCTTGGGCAGAGTCGCAGCTTGGGCATGCCGACTGGCTGCAGGTGCATGAAGCCATCCTGGCCGAGTTCGGCCATTGGCTCGGTGTGGCCTATCACGACACCAATCTCTGGCTCATCCAGCGCGGGGTGATGCCCGAGGTGGATCTGCGCCCATTCATCCGGCGTAGCACCGGTGTGGCGGTCACGGCCGGTCTGGGGGCGAGCTTCCTGGAAACGACGACCCGCCAGATGCAAGGGTCTGGCCCGGTGGTCGGAGCGCCAAGCGCTGGTGCAGTCACACCATCGACCCAAAGTCGCCATGGGCCAGGTCTGGCCGGTACGGTGGGCAGTGAGCATGCGCCAACCATGGGGGCGGGCACGCGTTTGAGCGCGGCCATCCACGCTTCGACTCGGCCCGACACCGGGCCAAGCACCCGGTCCACCGCGAGCGGTCACAGCATCAGCCCGACCCCCAGCGGTCACAGCACCGGTTCCCAGGGGGCGCAGTCAACGGGCGCTGCCGCCGACGGCCCGCTCCCGTCGGGCAGCCCGGCCAATGTGCAGGCCAACGATGTGCTGGCGCAACTGCAGCAGGTGCTGCGGCGCCACGTGCCGACCCTGGCGGCGGCTGACAAGCCTTCCTTGGCAGAAGCTGTACCCGACCGAGAGGCGCCGATGCGCGCCGAAGGCCTGGTGAAGGCGTCGCCGCGTTTGCAGGCGGTGATCCAACGTGCCCAGCAGGCGTTGCAGCGGCCGCCCGCAGCCTCCGACGCCTCAGCAGGCTCGGGTGCCATGGCCAGTTCGGGCGCGCTGGATGAAGTGCGGGCACGAAGCCAGGCCTTCAAACAGGTGCTCAAGCAGGCCGCCGCCACGCCCGAAGAGCGCGCCACCATCGAAATCGTGGCCATGATGTTCCAGAGCATCCTGCAGGAGGAGCGCTTGCCGGCCAGCGTGCGCGTCTGGTTCGCCCGCCTGCAGATGCCGGTGCTGCGCGTGGCAGTTGGTGAGCCCGACTTCTTCGCTACCAACGACCACCCGGCCAGAGCATTGATCGACCGCATGGGTGGCTGCGTGCTGGGCTTCGACGCAGCGGCGGAGGCTGTCGGCGAGGTGCTGGAGCGCGAGATCAAGCGCGTCGTGCAGGTGGTCGAGGCCTACCCGGACACTGGCCGGCGTGTCTTTCAGACCGTGCTCACGGAATTCGAGTCCTTCCTTTCCAACTTCTTCGCCAAGGAGAACCCCGCCAGCCGGGCCAGTGTGAGTCTGGCGCAGCAGGTGGAGCAGCGCGAGACGCTGGCCATCCAGTTCACCATCGAGCTGCGCAAGATGCTGGCCGACATGCCGGTGGATGACGCGCTGCGCGAGTTCCTGTTCCAGGTCTGGGCCGATGTGCTGGCAGTGACCGCCATGCGGCATGGAGCGCAGGACGAAGTCACGCGCACCATGAAGCGCGCCGCCGCCGACCTCATCTGGTCGGCCGGCGCGAAGAGCTCGCCCGAAGAGCGTGCGGAGGTGATCCGCCGCCTGCCGCTGTTGCTCAAGACCCTGCGCGATGGCATGGGCCATGCCGGCCTGTCCCAGAAGAAGCAGGACGAGCACATCCGCAAGCTCAACAACGTGCTGGCGGCGGCGTTCACGGCCAAGGCGGCACCTATCCCGCGCGAACGCCTGGAGGAGTTGAAGGACCGCCTGCAGACCTTGGAAGCCATGCTGCCCAGTCTGTCTGAGATCGACCTCGACGAAGACATGGTGCGCGACCTGTCGGGTCACGAACGTGAGGGCCTGGAAGTGGTGGGCGAGGGCGGTGCCACGCCGAGCCCGGCCATGCTGGCCTGGGCACGTGAACTGGCGGTGGGCAGTTGGTACAAGCTGAGCTACCGCGGCCGGCAGGATCAGGTCCAACTCGCTTGGGCCGGCGCACGCCATCAGCTGCTGCTGTTCGTCTCCACGCAGGGGCGGGCGGTGCTGTTCCCGCTGCACCGCTTGGCGGCTTATCTGCAGGCAGGCCACATCCAACCGGCTCAGGAAGAAACACTGACCGTTCGCGCCACGCGCGATGCGCTGGCCAAGCTCGATCAGGATCCGCAGGCGCTCCTGCGGAGCTGAACCCCGGCGCGGGGTTCTCAGTGAATCAGTCGATCCTCGGGATCGACGAAAAGTTCGTCGAGGATCAGCGCGTCCGGCTCCTCGCCCAGGCTCCAAAAGACCATCAGCACGATGATCTTCAGGTCCTCCAGCGACACCGGCGCCTCGGCCACCGCCATGGCGCGCTCGATCACCACCTCGCGCTGCAGCGGGCTGAGCACGCCAGCCGAGCTCAGGAAGCTGATGAAGGCCAATGACGCATCGCCCAGATGTCGCTGCTCATCGGCCGAAAACACGCGCACGCTGTTGCTTCGCAGTGGTGCCTGATCGCCCTTGGCGTTGACCGCCAAGCCGTCCAGCCAATTCAGGGCTTCTTGAATCTCATCCTTCTCGAAACCCACCGCGCTGAGTTTGCGCTGCAGCTGGGCGGCATCGGGGCAGGCGTCGGGGCGCCAGTAGTTCTCGTAGAGGTAGACGAGCACATCGAACATGCGAGCCATGATAGCCGCGGGGCGCAGCCAGCCGGATCGCCAGCCCGCAATCGCGGGGCAAGCTTCACGGAAACGTCAAGCGCTGGCACAGCGTTCGAAGCGGCCTCCGTTGACGCGACGAACCTTTCCCTCAAGCTCCAGGTCGAGCAGCCGGGTGAGCAGGACCTCGGTGCTCATACCGCAGCGGGCTTGTAGCTGCTCCAAGGTGCTGGGCTCCCAGCCGAGCGCGTCGAGCAGTGGATCCGAAGGCGAAGGGCTCTCGGCCGTGACAGGGGTTGCCGGCGCGGGCGGCAGCTCTGGGAGCAAGTCGGTGAGCTGTTGCACCAGCTTGGCGCCTTGCTGGATGAGCTGGTGACAGCCCCGCGACTGCGGAGAACGGATCGAGCCCGGCACCGCGAACACCTCGCGCCCAGCTTCGGCGGCCAGACGTGCGGTGATCAGCGACCCGGATTGCTCTGCGGCTTCGACCACCAGGCAGCCCTGGCTGAGCCCGGCAATGATGCGGTTGCGTACCGGAAAGTGCTGGGGCAGCGCTGCCGTACCTGGGGGGTGCTCACTGATCAACAGGCCCTGCGCAACCAGACGCTCGGCCAGCTCGCGGTGGCTGCGCGGGTGGATGAGGTCCAGCCCGCTGCCAAGAACCGCCCAGCTGGCACCGTGCGGACCGATGCTCAGCGCGCCGCTGTGCGCCGCACCGTCGATGCCGATTGCCAGCCCGGAGACCACCGCATAGCCGGCGGCCGCCAATTCGGCGGCAAGACCATGCGCGGTCTCGCGGCCCTGTGGCGTGGGGTGGCGGCTGCCGACCACGGCCAGCGCAGGCAGGCGCCCCAGCTGCTCGCGCTGCCCTTCCAGGAACAGCAGCAAGGGTGGATCGGGGCTGTTCAACAGGGCCGATGGGTAGTCGGCGTCACCCAGAACAAGAATCGAGCGCAAGGGGCTTCCCTGAAGCCAGCGGCGGCTGTGCTCAATGCGCGCATCCAGCTCCGCGGTGCTCGGCTGTGCGGCAGCGGCGGCTTGCAGGCTGCCCAGCCGCTGGATCAGCTTGCGTGCTGCCACCCGACCCACCCCCGGCGCGCCCAGCAGGCGCAGCCAGGCGGCGAGCTCGTCCATGAACCGTGCGCCCTGGGCGACCGGTGCGCGCTCAGGGCTGCGAGAAACGATCGCCGACGCTGACTGGATCCTTCACGGAAATGATGAGCGCGTAGGACACCCGCTTGAAGGTCTGGAACACGAAGAGCACGCCATGCTGCTCGTCGGGCAACTGCACCCGCTCGCTTCGCGGCACGGTGGTATCGCGCGCCGGCTTGCCGGCGCGCCACAGTGCCAGCACATGGCCGCGCTCCAGACCATCGTCCTCACCGCGGTTCAGCGCCACGATCTGGTTCTGACCAGCGGTCAGTGCTTCGCCGTAGATGGAGACGATCTGGCCGCCGATCGCCTTCTCGGGCGCATGGGGCACATAGCGCTTGAATGCGCGCTGCGGTACCGGTGCGAGGCGGTCGCCCACGCCGATCTCCTGGCGCACCTGTCGAACGCTCAGCGTGAAGGGCACTTCGACCGTGTCGCCGCCCTGTTGAATCTGGCCGCCGCGGCGCACCAAGTCCACCGCGCCCAGATAGAAGGCTTCGTAGCCGAGCACCTCGCCGGTGCCCGGGTCCTTCAGCGCACGCGGGCTGCGGAACACCCGGTAGCCGTCCAGCGGCTGGTTGGTGCCGCGCGCGTAGGCCAGGTCGCCCTGCGTCATCATCACGCGACCTTCTGGCGCGGCGACGATGCGCGGTGCGGTGGCCATCTCCGCGGTATCGAGCACCACGGCTTCGTTCAGGAAGGGCTCGATGAGATGCTGCGGAATGGCTGCCACCGCGTTGTCGGCCAGCGCCTCGCTGCGCACGCGCGGGCTGAGCTTGCCGCCTGGCCCGACGCTCTCGGCCCCGGCGCTCTGGCGGGCCAGTTGCAGCATGGCGCGGCCATCGCGTTTGACAAGGAGCAGGATCTGTTCGGGATAGATCAGGTGTGGGTTGGCGATCTGGTCGCGGTTCATGCCCCACAGCTCGGGCCAGCGCCAAGGGCTCTTCAGGAAGAGGGTCGAGATGCCCCACAGGGTGTCGCCGGCCTTGACCGTGTAGCGCTCGGGCGCATCAGGGGCCAGGTCGGCCAGAGGCACGCCGGCTTGCTGCACGCGTTGCATGGTCTCGCGCTGCGCGCCAGTGACCGGGAAGTTCGTCGCCCCGGCCGGTTGCAGCAGTTGCATCGGCAACAGCAGGGCAGCGAGCAGGGGCAGGGCGCAAGGCTTGGGCATGCGGAGGTCTCCGGCGAACCAGGCAGTGGAAGCAGCAGGGAAATGGCCTTGGGCGACAATCCAGGGCCTTGAGATCGGCCATTCTGCCGCCATTGGCATGCTGGCCGACGCCGTCGGCCAGCCGAGAGCGCGGCAGCGTCGCTGGGCTCCCACAGCCCGCGCCGCATTTGCAACAACCCGTCACCCCGATTCACCATGGCCCGCCTGCCCATCCTGCGCTTTCCTGATCCCCGCCTGCACACCGTTGCACAGCCTGTGGCGCAAGTCGACGCGCGCATCCAGCAGCTCGCCAAGGACATGCTCGAGACCATGTACGCCGCCGAGGGCGTGGGCCTGGCGGCTACGCAGGTGAACGTGCACGAGCGCGTCATCGTGATGGACACCTCCGAAGGTCGCGACGAACCGCGCGTGCTCATCAATCCGGAGCTCACCTGGACCAGCGATGCGATGACCGACGAGGAGGAAGGCTGCCTGTCGGTGCCGCAGACCTACGACAAGGTGCGCCGCCATGCCCGCGTGAAAGTGGCCGCCCTGAACGAGCGCGGCGAGCGCTACGAGTTCGAAGCCGAAGGCCTGTTGGCGGTCTGCGTGCAGCACGAGATGGACCACCTGATGGGCAAGGTCTTCGTCGAATACCTGAGCCCTCTCAAGCGCGAGCGCATCAAGACCAAGATGCTGAAGAAGACTCGCGAAGAGCAGGCGCACGGCGCTCGCGGGCGGCTCTGAGGCGGCAAGCCCATGCGCTTGGTCTTTGCCGGCACGCCGGCCTTTGCGGCCGCCAGCCTGGAAGCGGTGCTGGACGCCGGGCACGAGGTGGTTGGCGTACTCACCCAGCCCGACCGCCCGGCCGGTCGCGGCATGAAGTTGCAGGCCTCGCCGGTGAAGCAACTGGCACTGCAGCGCGGCCTGCCGGTGGCGCAGCCGCAGGGCCTGAAGCTGGACGGGCGGTACGCCGCGGATGCGTTGGACGCCAAGGCCCAGCTCGAAGCCTGGGCACCTGAGCTGATGGTGGTGGCGGCCTACGGCCTGATCCTGCCGCGCTGGGTGCTCACCTTGCCGCCGCTCGGCTGTCTGAACATTCACGCCAGCCTGCTGCCGCGCTGGCGCGGTGCAGCGCCCATCCACCGCGCCATCGAGGCTGGTGATGCTGAGACCGGCATCACGCTGATGCAGATGGACGAGGGCCTGGACACCGGCGCCATGCTGCTGCGCGCCGTCGAGCCCATCCGGGCCGACGACAGCACCGCCAGCCTCCACGACCGGCTGGCGGCACTCGGTGCCCGCTTGTGCGTTCAAGGCCTGGCCGAATGGACCTCGCTGCGCGCAGAGGTGCAACCCGAGACGGGCATCAGCTACGCACACAAGATCGAGAAGCAGGAAGGCGCCGTCGATTGGACGCAACCGGCCGAACTCATCGAGCGCCGCCTGCGCGCCTTCGATCCCTTCCCCGGCATGCAGGCTCAGCTGGGCGCTGAAACCCTGAAGCTCTGGCGCGGCCGGCTGAGTCAGGGTCGAGGACAGCCTGGCAGCGTGCTGGCCTGGCAGACCGACGGGCCGGAGATTGCCTGCGGCACCGGCAGTCTGGTGCTCACCGAAGTGCAACGTCCTGGCGGGCGTCGGGGTCCGGCGGTCGCCTTGCTGCAGCAGGCGATGCTGAATCCCAACCCGGTGCCTCCCCAGGCTGCGCATCCACCAGGAACTGGGCCGTGAAGCCGATGCTGTTCCGGCTCAGGCCGAGCGCCTGTCAAGCCGATAAGACCGCCATGCGCCCGTCTCTTGCCCTGTTGCTGCTTCCGCTCCTGCTGGCTGGATGCGAGCTGCTCGGCATTCCCGACCCGGCCAAGGAAGCAGCGGCCAAGGAAGCCGAAGGCAAGGCCATCGGCAGCGCTTGTCGGCATGCCATGCGCGCCATCGAAGACTGCTACACCTTGAACCCGAAGGCGCAGAAGTCCGCCGTGTACCAAGGCTGGCGCGAGATGGACGAATACATGCGCGAGAACAAGCTCGAAGGCGTGGCACCCTCGGTGCCGCGCCCCGAGCCGCGCAAGAAGCGCAGTGACGAAGACGAAGTCGAAGCTGCGCCCGCGCCCAAGGCCGGCAAGGCCAGCGCCTGATCGACCGACGGGGGCGCTGCCGCGGCCCGTTGCCCGCCGCAAAAGAACGCTTCAGCGCCGCGTTCCTGCAGTTGGTCGCGCCGCGCTGGGCCTGCTCGAGCCGCATCGGCAGCATGCAGACATCGCATCCCAACCGGAGACCGCCATGTCCAAACTGCTTCGTCGCACCCTGTTCACCGGCGCCAGCGCGCTGGCCCTGACCTTCTCGGCCGCCGCCATCGGCTGGTCGTTCACCTGGGGCAGCGGCGAGACTGTGCGCGGCGACGGCAAGATGGCCCGCGAGACGCGCGACCTTAGCGGCTTCGAGGCCATCAGCCTGGCCGGCCACTTCGACGTCAAGGTGCGCCAGTCTGCGGGCAGCCGCGTGCAACTGGAGGCCGAGAGCAACCTGCTGCCCTACATCGAGACCCGCGTCAGCGACGGGCGCCACGGCAAGACCCTGGAGATCACCATCAAGCGCGGCTACAACGTGCAGTCGCGCGAACCGATGCGCGTCGAGGTCGACCTGCCGATGCTGCGTTCGCTGGGCATCGCCGGCTCGGGCAAGGCCAGCGTCGAGTCCATGAAGACCGAGCAACTGCGCCTGGCCGTCGCCGGGTCGGGTTCGGTGAACGCACCGCAGGTCGAGGCCGGCAAGCTCACGCTGTCCATCGCGGGCAGCGGCGACATCGACGTCGGCGGCAAGGCGGCCGAGATGGACGTGAGCATCGCCGGCAGCGGCGATGTGCGAGCCCGTGAACTGACAGGGGATGCCGTCAAGGTCAGCATCTCCGGCAGCGGGGACGCCGAGGTGAACGCCAAGCAGCGTCTCAAGGTCAGCATCGCCGGCAGCGGTGATGTGCGCTACCGCGGCGAGCCGCAGATGGAAACCAGCGTCGCCGGCAGCGGTTCGGTGCGCAAGCTCTGAGCCTGCGCGCCGGCTGCATCCTCAGGGCGACTCGGCCAGCGTGCAGGCGGCCGACACATCGCCCGGGCAGGGGCCACGCCAACGCAGGGCCTGCGCCGAGGCCGGGGCCAGCGGGAAGCGCACATCCACCGCCTGCCCGCGAACGCCGCGCACATTGCCCAGTTCCACCCAGGTGCCGGCGCTGCTGCGGTACTCCAGCGCGTAGCGCGTGTCGGCGCGCAACGCACCGCTGCGCAGTCGGTACTGGTTGGATTCGATGCTCAGCGCCTGCTGCTTGGGGAAGGGGCGGGCCAGCGGCTCGCCGATGAACAGGCCCTGGCCCGGCATCTTCACCGACTTCCAGTACGCCTCGATCAGCGTGTTGCCGCGCAGGTAGTGGTTCAGCAGCACGCCCACTTCGGGGAACTTCTCGGTGAAGCCGAAGGGCTCCTCCACCGTGCCGAAGCTGGCCGTGGCGCCGGCTTCCAGCCAGCGGGTGATGGGCATCTGGCCGTTGCCATCCGGCAGGCGGCCGCCGAATGAAGTGAAGTGGTCGGCCACCGCGCCGGGCCGAAAGCTCAAGGTGTTCAGGCTGCCCACGCTGGCCAGACCGGTGAAATAGAACAGCACGTCGGCCTTGCCCACCAGCAGGTCGTTGGCCGGGCGGTCCAGGTACTCCAGCGCCAGCGTGCCCGCCCAGAGCGCCGGCAGGCGGTGGAAGTCGGTGGTGGCGCGGGCGTTGCGGAAGGCGTCGCTGGTGCGCACCAGGTAGCCGGTGCCGGCAGGGGCGCTGCCGTCGGCCAGCTTGCCGCGGTCGATCAAGGCCTGCGCCTGCGCCAGCGAGGTGGCACCCAGCATCATCGAGGGCCGCATGCCGTGGTTGGCCTGAGGCGTCAGCGACTCGCTATCGAAATAGGGCGACAGTCGGGTGCTGTCGCTCGGGCTGTTGGCCGCGCAATACGCAGGGTCGAAGCCAAAGGCCATCGCGCTGGTGATGCCCATGCGGCAGACACCCAGCACGCGCGAGGGCGCCGCCCAGGTGATGAGGGTGGCCTGAACGCCGGCCGGCAGGCGGGCCAGCACGCTGGCGCGCACGTTGGCGAAGTCGGCGGCGCTGATGTCGTGCTGGGCGGCGTTCAGCCCGGGCACGCGGATCAGGTTGGCGGCCGGCACCCCGCGCGCCTGCACGTAGGCGGCGCCCACGGCCTCGGAGAGCGCGTCGCCCTCGGCCACCAGCACCGCCAGCTGGGCGGGCTTGAGCCCGGGCTCGGGCAAAGTGAGCAGCAAATTGGGGTTGACGCCGCCGTCGCCAGGCCCGGCGTTGCCGCTGCTGCCCCCGCCGCCGCCACATGCCGCCAACACCCCAGCGGCCAGGCAGGCCGCCACCACGAAACCAAACTTGCCGAACTTGCTCATCTCCGAGACGCTAGCAGACCGGACGGCCCCGCCCACCCACCACAATCCCGCCCCTTGAGACATTTGGTTCGACACCCCGAATTCCGCCGCGGCGCCCTGGAGATGGCCAGCCCCGTGCTGGGCATGGCCGCCTGGGGCCTCGTGACCGGCGTGGCCATGGTCAAGTCCGGCCTCACGGTGGCGCAGGCCCTGGGCATGAGCCTTCTGGTGTTCGCCGGCAGCGCGCAATTGGCCAGCCTGCCGCTGCTGGCGGCCGGCGCGCCGCTGTGGGTGATCCTGCTCACCTCCTTTTGCGTGAACCTGCGCTTCGTCATCTTCAGCGCCGCGTGGCGGCCCTACTTTGTGCACCTGCCGCGCGCACGACGCCTGGCCATGATGTACGTGGCGGGCGACGTCACCTATGTGAACTTCCTGCGCCGCTTCCCCGAAGCCCGCCCCGCGCCCGAGCAGGTTCCGTACTACTGGGGCGCCGTGGCCCTGAACTGGAGCGCCTGGCAGGCGGCCTCGGTGACCGGCATCCTCCTCGCCGACCAGGTGCCGACCCATTGGGGGCTGGGCTTTGCCGGGGTCCTGGCCCTGCTGGGCCTGGCTTGGTCGCTGACCAGCGAGCGCGTGCTGCTGGTCGTCGCCGCCGTGGCGGCAGCCGTCTCGGTGGCCACCTACCACTTGCCCTTGAAGCTGCACATCGTCTGCGCCATCGTCGTCGCGGGCGCCGTGGGCTGGTGGCTGGATCGCCGCCGTGTCTGATTTCGGAATTTGGCTGTCCATCCTTGGCATGGCGCTGGTGTCCGTGCTGGCGCGCGGCTTCTTCCTGCTGAGCGACCAGCCACTGCCCATGCCCGCCTGGGCGCGCGAAGCCCTGCGCGTGGCGCCGCTGGCGGCGCTGGTGGCGGTCATCGCGCCCGAGCTGCTGATGAAGGACGGCGCCTTGCTCGGCACCTGGCAGGACCCGCGCTGGCCGGCCGCACTGGCCGGCAGCCTGTTCTACTTCTGGCGTCGCGGCATCCTCGGCTGCATCGTCGTCGGCATGACCGTCTTCCTGTTCCTGAAATTCGCACTGCACTGGTAAGCCATGAACATCCTTCGCCTCTCCGACCTCATCGCCGCCGGCAAGCTCAAGGGCCAGCGCGTCTTCATCCGCGCCGACCTCAACGTGCCGCAGGCCGACGACGGCACGATCACCGAAGACACGCGCATCCGCGCCTCCCTGCCCGCCATCCGTCAATGCCTGGAAGCCGGTGCGGCGGTGATGGTCACCTCGCACCTGGGTCGCCCGACCGAGGGGGAGTTCAAGCCCGAGGACTCGCTGGCTCCGGTGGCTGCGCGCATGGGCGAACTCCTGGGCCGCCCGGTGCGCCTGCAGGCCGACTGGGTGGACGGCGTCACCATCGCCCCGGGCGAGCTGGTGCTGCTGGAGAACTGCCGCCTGAACAAGGGCGAGAAGAAGAACAACCCGGAACTCGCCAAGAAGATGGCGCAGCTGTGCGACATCTTCGTGCACGACGCCTTCGGCACCGCGCACCGCGCCGAGGCCAGCACCTACGGCATTGCCGAGCACGCCAAGGCGGCCTGTGCCGGCCCGCTGTTGGCGGCGGAGATCGACGCCATCGGCAAGGCCCTGGCGAACCCGAAGCGCCCGCTGGTGGCCATCGTGGCCGGCAGCAAGGTCAGCACCAAGCTGACCATCCTGCAGTCGCTCGCGGGCAAGGTGGACGGGCTGATCGTCGGCGGCGGCATCGCCAACACCTTCATGCTGGCCGCGGGCCTGAAGATCGGCAAGAGCCTGGCCGAGCCCGATCTGGTGCTTGAGGCCAAGGCCGTCATCGAGGCCATGAAGGCGCGCGGCGCCGAGGTACCGATCCCCGTCGACGTGGTCTGCGCCAAGGCCTTCGCCGCAGACGCCCCGGCCACCGTGAAGGCGGCGACTGATGTGGCCGACGACGACCTCATCCTCGACATCGGCCCGCAGACCGCGGCGCTGCTGGCCGAGAAGCTGAAGGCGGCCGGCACCATCGTCTGGAACGGCCCGGTCGGCGTGTTCGAGTTCGACGCCTTCGCCCACGGCACCGAAACCCTGGCCCGCGCCATCGCCCAGAGCAATGCCTTCAGCATCGCCGGCGGTGGCGACACCCTGGCGGCCATCGCCAAGTACGGCATCACTGAGCAGGTCGGCTATATCAGCACCGGCGGCGGCGCTTTCCTGGAGGTGCTGGAGGGCAAGACCCTGCCGGCCTTCGAGGTGCTGCAGCGGCGCGCCGCAGGCTGAGGGGCTGCGGTGGACATCTTCAAGCCCCTGATCGCGCTGCTGGCGATGGTCAACCCCATCGGGGTGATTCCCTTCTTCATCGCCTTTACGCAGGAGTTCGACCGCGCGCAGCGCCAGCAGACGATCCGCGTGGCCGCCTTCACCTGCTTTTGCGTGATCGGCCTGTCGGCCCTGCTTGGCCTGAAGCTGATCGAGTTCTTCGGCATCAGCATCGCCAGTTTCCAGGTCGGCGGTGGGGCGCTGCTGCTCATCAGCTCGCTGCAGATGCTCAACGCCAAGCCGGCGGAAGCCGGCAGCGTGAGCAGTGGCGGGGCCGGTGCCAACATCGCCGTGGTGCCGCTGGCCATCCCGTTGCTCACCGGGCCGGCCACCATCTCCACCATGGTCATCTACGCGCAGAAGACGCAGACCTTCTGGCATCACGCGGCGCTGGTCGCGTACGGGGTGGTAATTGCTGGCGTCGTCTACCTGTGCTTCAGCGCCGCCGGGCGCATCGCCAAGCTGTTGGGCAACACTGGCATCAACATCATGACGCGCCTGATGGGCCTGATCCTGGCCGCGCTGGCGGTGGAGCTGCTGGCCAGCGGGCTGGTCGAACTCTTCCCCATCCTGGCCGACCGCGCCTACATGCGTCAGCAGTGACGCTGGTGCCGTGATCTTGCTGCTCGAAGACGACCCGGCCATCGCGCAGACGGTGGTTTACGCGCTTCAGCGCGAGGGCCTGACCGTGCAGCACCATGCTTGGCTGCGCGAGGCACGCGCGGCCTGGGCGCGGCAGTCGCCGCAAGCCGCGGTGCTGGACATCGGCTTGCCCGACGGCTCCGGCCTGGACTGGCTGCGCGAACTGCGCCAGGGCGGCTCGGCCGTGCCGGTGCTGCTGCTGAGCGCGCGTGGCGAAGAGTTCGATCGGGTACTCGGTCTCGAACTTGGCGCCGACGACTACCTGTGCAAGCCCTTCGGCGTGCGCGAGCTGGTGGCGCGCGTGCGCGCCCTTCTGCGCCGCGCGGTGGTGCCGGCCGGCGGCTTAGTCGTGGAGCGCCTCGAAGCCCGCCTGAACGGCCAGCGTCTGCCGCTGACGCGTCGTGAGTTGGCGTTGCTGCAAGCCCTGCACGCCGCGCAGGGCCGCACCCTGAGCCGCGAACAGTTGCTCGACCAGGCTTGGGGGCAGGATGCCGAGTCCACCGATCGCACGGTGGACACCCACGTCAAGACCCTGCGCGCCAAGCTGCGAGACGCCGGTCTGGGCGACGACTGCATCCGCACACAGCGGGGTCTGGGCTACTCGCTGGAGCGCTGATGCACCTGGGCTTTCGCGTGCTGCTGGCCTTCTTCGTACTGGCCGGCCTGACCGCCTGGTTCGTGCTGCGCGTCGTGTTCAGCGAGGTCAAACCGGCGGTGCGCGAAGTTGTCGAGGAGCTGCTGGTCGACACCGCCTACCTGGTGGCCGAACTCTCGGCCGAGCCGCTGGCCGCCGGCGTCGACGGCCCCGCGTTGCAGCGCCTGGCCGCACAGTTGCAGCGCTTGGGCCAGCGCGAAGTGGACGCGCGCATCTGGGGTATGGCCAAGCTGCGCCTGGACCTGCGCATCTACCTGACCGATGCGCAAGGCAAGGTGCTCGTCGACACGGGCACGCCCAGCAGCGTGGGCCAGGACTACAGCGCCTGGAACGACGTGCGGCGCACCCTGCGCGGCGAGTATGGCGCGCGCTCCAGCCGCGCCCGTCCGGAGGACCCGAGCAGCCTGGTCATGCAGGTGGCCGCGCCGGTGCGCGATGCCGAAGGCCGCCTGCTCGGCGTGGCCAGCGTGGGCAAGCCCACAGCGAGTCTGGACCGCTTCATCGCGCGCACCGAGCGGCGCGTTTTCCTGCTCGGCCTGGCGCTGTTCATTGCTTCGCTGGTGTTGGGCGGTCTAGTCACCGCCTGGCTGATCTGGAACGTGAGGCGGCTGCGCGCCTACGCGCACTCGGTGCAAGCCGGCGCCGGTCAGGGCGCGCCGCAGCTGGCGGGCGAGCTGGGCGAGCTGGCCCGGGCGATGGATGCGATGCGCCTGCGCCTGGAGGACCGCAGCCGCTGGGAGCAGCGCGTGCGCGCGTTGACCCACGAACTCAAGAGCCCGCTGACCGGCCTGCGCGGCGCCGGCGAGTTGTTGCAGGAACCCCTGCCCGAGGCCGACCGCGAGCGCTTCGCGCGCCAGGTGGTCGAGCAAAGCGAGCGCCTTCAGCAGCTCGTCGAGCGCCTGCTGGCCTTGTCCAGGCTGGAGGCGCAGGAGCACTTGAGCCAGCAGCCGCTGCGCCTGGACATGCTGCTGCAGCAGGTGCTGGACGAGCTGGCGCCGCGCCTGGCGCAGCGTGGCCTGCACGTCGAACGGCAGCTCGACCCCGTGACGTTGTCGGGCGACCCCGAACTGCTCGCGCTGATGCTGCACAACCTGCTGGGCAACGCCATCGACTTCGCGCCCGCCGGTTCGCGGCTGGACATCTCGCTGCAGCGCCAAGGCAGCGCCTTCAGCCTGAGCCTGCGCGACCGCGGCCCCGGCGTGCCGCCCGAGTTGCTGGCCGACCTGGGTCAGCCCTGGCGCGCCAGCGTGCGTCCCGACGGCCGACGGGGCAGCGGCCTGGGGCTGGCCATCGCCCGCCAGGTGGCGCTGCTGCACCGCGCCGCGCTCGACTTCGAGAACGCGAAGCCCGGTTTGCGCGTGCGCTTCACCGGGAGTTCACAAAACCCCTGAAGGCCTCACGCAGGCGCTGGAGCATGGGCACTTCTTCCTGAACGAACGGAGTGCCGATGAATCGAGCGATGTGGGGCAAGGCTTTGAGCCTGGGCCTGGTGGGCGTGGCCCTGACCGGGGTGCTGGCGCGCATCGACTGGCTGGTGAGCGAGCGCCAGCAGCGCCAGCAGGAAGCCCGAGAGGAAGTGAGCGCGGCCACCGCCGGGGAGCAGCGCCTGGGCGCTCCTTACTTGAGGCGCAGTTGCGTGGAGCGATGGACGGTCGTGGAGCAGGTCGAGGATGAGCGCGGGCGCCGCGAGCTGCGCAAGCCCGAACAGGCCACGCGCGTGCTGCGCCTGCCGGCCGCGCACCTGACCATTGCGGGCGACCTGCAACCGCAGGTGCTCGAACGCGGGCTGTTCAAGGTCAACACCTACACCGCGGCGCTGAACCTGAGCGCGCGCTGGTCGGCGCCTGCGCTTCAAGACAGCTTGCAGCCGAAAGCTCTGCAGCCAGGTGCCGAGCTGCAGTGCGGGCCTCTCGCCCTGGTGCTGCAGGTCAGCGACGCCCGCGGCCTGCGCAGCGTCGCCCTGCAGTTGGGTGGCCATGCGCTGGCACCGCAGCCGGGCGCGCTGGAACCCAAGGCCTCAGGCTTCCACGCCGAACTCCCGCCCGAACTGTTGCCGGTGCTGGCCGCCGCGCCGGATTCAGGCCGGGGCCTGGAACTCGTCGCCCGGCTGGAGCTGCTCGGCACCGACGCGCTGCACTTCCAGCCCGCGGCCGCGCAATTCGAGGCCAGCCTGCGTTCGCCCTGGCAGCACCCCAGCTTCCAGGGGCGCTTCCTGCCCGTGCAGCGCGAGGTCACTGAGCAGGGCTTCAGCGCACAGTGGAAGCTCACCGAGCTGGCGAGCGACGCCGCCGCCGCGCTGCGTGCCGGCGAAGTCCATGCGGACGCCCTCGGCGTCGCGCTGTTCGACCCCGTCAACCCCTACTCGCTGAGCGACCGCGCGCTGAAGTACGGCTTCCTCTTCATCGCGCTCACGCTGGGCGCGGTACTGCTGGCCGAGTTGCTGGGCCGTCAGCGTGTGCACCCGGTGCAGTACGGCTTTGTCGGGCTGGCGCTGGCGCTGTTCTTTCTGCTGTTGCTCGCGCTGTCCGAGCACCTGCCCTTCGGCCCGGCCTACCTGCTCGCTGCCGCGGCCTGCAGCGGCCTGCTCGCGCATTACGCCAGCAGCCTCTTCGGACATTGGCGCGCCGGGCTCGGCTTCGGCGCCGGCGTGGGCCTGCTCTACGCCGTGCTCTACCTGCTGCTGAACCTGGAGAAGGCCTCGTTGCTGGTCGGTAGCCTGCTGTTGTTTGCGTTGCTGGCCGCGGCGATGCGCGCCACGCGGGATGTCGATTGGCACCGCTCCTAAGATCCGACGATGGCCCTGCCCGACCTGCCCCGCTGGCTCGATATCCAGACCTCGCTGCTCGCCAGCACCCTGGCGCAGTGGCGGGGCACAGCGGCGTTTCGGCCGGCGAAGCGGCAGCCGAAGCAGTTGCTGGAGCTCTACGAGTTCGAGGCCAATCCCGAGTGCCGGGTGGTGGGCGAGGCGCTCACGGAGATGGATCTGGACGCGCTGATCCGCCCCTGCCCGCTCGGTGGCCGTCGCTTTCGACCGCAGGCCAGGCGCCTGGCCAGCGATGCCGCGCTGCCGGTCCTGGTAGACCCGAACACCGGGCGCTGCCTGGGCGGAGAGGTGGGCGCTGCGGCCGCCATCGTGGCCTATCTGGCCGAGACCTACGGCGCCACCGTTCGCGGCGAGCAAGGTATGGCGCGCCAGTTGCGCCTGGCCGGGTCGCATCTGGCACGCGCCGTGCGCGGCTCACGCGGCCTGCAGGTCCGCCCTTCGCGCGCGCCGGCGCAAGCGCTGGAGCTTTTCAGCTTCGAGTCCAGCCCCTTCTCCCGCCTGGTGCGCGAGCGCCTGTGCGAGCTGGAACTGCCCTATGTGCTGCGCAGCACTGGCAAGGCGCTGTGGCAGGACATGGGCCCGCCCTGGGTGCACGAACGTCTGTTCCCCGGCACCCCCGTGGCCGGCCGCAACCGCCTGCGCCTGCAGACACTCACCGGGCGGGTGCAGGTGCCTTACCTGATCGATCCGAACACCGGCACAGCGATGTTCGAATCGGCGGCGATCGTGGATTACCTGGAGGAGACCTACGCGTTGAGGGGCTGAAAGTCTCAGCACCCATCGCGCGTGCCCGTCTCAGCCCGCGTACCGCCGCTCCAGCCAATGCAGCAGCGTGCGCAGGGTCTGCGCCTCGCCGCCCACCGGGCGGCCGGCGCGGGCCACGCTGTTCCAGGCGAACAGGTCGATGTGCATCCAGTCCTGCGCGTCGGGAATGAAGCGCTCCAGGAAGAGCGCCGCGGTGACGGCGCCGGCCATCGGCCCACCGGTGTTGACGATGTCGGCGATGGGGCTGTCAATTTGCGCCTGGTAGCCCTGCCACAGCGGCATCGGCCACAGCGGGTCACGTTCTTGCAAGCCGAGGTCGGTCAGCTCGCGGCCGCGAGCCAGGTCGCGGCAGAAGAGCGCGGGCAGTTCGGGGCCCAGCGCCACTCGCGCGGCGCCAGTCAGGGTGGCCAGGTCGATGATCAGGTCGGGCTGAGCTTCGCAGGCGTAGCTCAGCGCGTCGCACAGGATGACGCGGCCCTCGGCGTCGGTGTTGCCAATCTCGATGGTCTTGCCCGAGCGCGTGCGGAAGATGTCGCCGGGGCGGAAGGCGTTGCCGCTGATGGCGTTCTCCACAGCTGGAACGAGCAACTGCAGGCGCACCGGCAGGCGCAGGCTCATCACCAGCATGGCCAGGCCGATGGCGTTGGCCGCGCCGCCCATGTCCTTCTTCATCTGGCGCATGCCGTCGGCGGGCTTGATGTCCAGGCCGCCGCTGTCGAAGCACACGCCCTTGCCGACCAGGCTGAGCTGGGGCAGCTTCTTGTCGCTGCCCCAGCTCAATTCGATGAGGCGCGGCGCGCGGTCCGAAGCGGCGGCGCGGCCCACGGCGTGGATGGCCGGGAAGTTGGCTTTCAAGAGCTGCTCGCCCTCCCAGACCTTGACCTTGGCCTTGTGCTGCTTGGCCAACTGGCGCACCACGGCCTCCAGGTGCTGCGGGCCGCAGGCCTCGGCCGGGGTGTTGACGAGGTCGCGCACGGCGCATAGGGCACCGGCCAGCAGCAGGCCGCGCTGGGCCTCAGGGCCGTCGGCCAGCAGCAGCTCAGCCGGCGCGCGGCCACGGGCCTTGTAGGCGTCGAACACGTAGTCGCCGAGGCTCCAGCTCAGCGCCGCCGCTTGCGGGTCCATCGCCAGGCCCTCACTGGCCAGGCGGTAGCGGCGGCTGGGCAGGCTTTGCGGCAGCGCGGCCAGCGCGTAAGGGTCGTCCGCGGCGCGCGTGCCGGCCAGCACGGCGGCCAGTTCGCCTTTCTCGTCGGGCAGCAGGCAGTGGGTGTCGGCCTTGCCGCTGAAGCCGGCGGCGCGTGCCCAGGCGGCCTGGGCGGGCGTCAGGACTTTCTGGTCCTCGGCCCAACTGGCGCCGCTGGTGCAGAGGATGGGGGTGGCGCTGGCGGCGACTTTCTTGTGCAGGCTGACGGTCATGGCAATCCTTGGTGGCATGGCTTTCGGGGTGCCGGCATTGTGGGTGTAGCGTGCACGGCTTCGCTGACTTTCATGCCCCCGCCATGCGCCCCTCCGCCCGCTTGCTGGCTCTTGCTTTGTTGCCCATGCTGCACCTCTTGCCGCAGGCCCAGGCGGCCGAGGCCTTGAGCTACCAGCAACCGTCCGAGGCGATGCGCGCGGTGCTCGACGCGCCGCCGCTGCCGGTGCACAGCCTGTCGCCCGATCAACGCTGGCTGCTCTCCATCACGCCGCGCCGCGGCCGCCCGATCGCCGAACTGGCGCGGCCGGTGACGCGCCTAGCGGGCATGAAGCTCGACGCCGAGGCCCGGGCGCCCTTCGTGCACAACCCGCTGGTGAATGAAATAAATCCCAATATCGAAATTACTCTATATAATGAGCGGCTTACAAGGGATAATGCTTTGGATATTCTGCGGGATTATGATATTATTGCCGATGGCACAGATAACTTTGCCACCCGCTACT
>JAFLDE010000046.1 GCA_017302655.1 Burkholderiales bacterium | reverse complement strand
CGGGCGCGATGGCCCAGGCCAGGCGCAGGCGTTCGCCCAGGCGCAGTTGCTCCAGGCTCAGGTAGTCGCGCACGAAGGCCAATTCCTCGCGCAGCTCCACGCGTGCCTCGGGTTCTCGGCTGCGATCCAGCACGTAGCGCATCAGGCGCGAGAAGGTGTGCAGGGCACTTTCCGCCGCCCCGGGGTCGCGCCGCGTCAGCATCAGCAGCGAGTTCAGGGTGTTGAAGAGGAAGTGCGGATTGAGCTTGCCCTGGATGAGCGCCAGCTCCGCGCGCACCAACGCAGCCTGCGCGCGCGCGGCGTCGCGTTCGGCCTGCGCCGCCTGCAGCGCCGCCGCCTGGGCCTGGCGCGCATGCAGCACGCCGCCAAAGCCCGCCACCATCGCGCCGTAGCCGAACACGCCACCGGCGGCGCGCCAGGCCAGGCCCTGCTCGGCGCTGGCGTTCGCGTGGTCCAGGCCGAAGAAGAGCGCGGCGCTGCCCCAGTCGAGCAACAGCCAGGCGAGGACGAAGGCGAGCGCACCCGCCAGGTGCCCGGCCAGGGCCGCAGCCGTGGAGCAGGACTGCAGCCGCTTCGTCACCGGCCAGACGGCCAGGCCCAGCAGCAGCGGGGGGCCGAGGTTCCACACCGCGTCGTAGAGCCCGTCCCACAGCGTGCGCGTGCCGCGCTGCCAGTCGGTGCCGGCCGCCGCGAACAGCAGCAGGCACACCAGGGCCAGGCCCGCGTAGCCCAGCACCAGCCGGCGACGCGCGCCGGCTTGCGGGTGGAGAGCAGCGTTCAAGCCCATGGCGCCCATGCTAGGGGCCGGGGCGGGGCGCAGGTTCGGCGGTGGGACGAAGTGCGATTCATGGGGCGCGAATCGTCGTCCGGGGGGCGCGGCTGTGGGCCTGGTTCAGGCGCTTAGCCGATCGGCTCTAGCCTGGCATAGGGCGGGAAGGCGACGGGAGGTCGGTAGGCAACACCACACCGAACACCGTGCCGCCACCTGGGTGACTGGTCACGTCCAGCTGACCCTGCAGCAAGCCGGTCACCAGGTTGTGGGTGATGGTCAGCCCCAGGCCCGTGCCGCCACGGCCGCGGCGGGTGGTGAAGAAGGGTTCGTAGATGCGCTGAATCACCTCGGGCGACATGCCTTCGCCGTCGTCTTGCACCTCGATGCGCACCTGGCCCAGCCCCTCCCGGTGCGCCTGCACCCGCACTTCGCCCGCCTGGTTGCCGAGGCCATGCACCACCGCGTTCTCGATGAGGTTGCTGAGCACTTGGCCGAGAGGCCCCGGGTAGCTGGACAGCATGAGGCCTTCCTCGATGTTGAGCACGACGCTAGCCCCTGAGCGCCGCAGCGAGGGCGTGAGCACGGTGACGATTTCTCGACACAGGGTGGCCAGCTCGAAGCTTCGGTGCACCTCCGATGTTTGATCGGCGGCCACCTGCTTGAAGGAACTGACCAACTGGGCAGCGCGGTTCAGGCTGCGCTCGGCGAGTTCGGCCGCATCGGTGATGGCGAGCAGGCTGTCGTTGAAATGGCTGCGGGAGATCTTGCCGCCCTGCACCATGGCCACCAGCTCTCGGGCGCGGTCCAGCAGCGAGGTGCTGGCCATCAAGGCGTTGCCGATCGGCGTGTTCATCTCGTGTGCCACGCTTGCCACCAGCGCGCCCAGCGCAGCGAGCTTCTCCTTGTGCACCAGTTCGGCCTGCGCCTGGCTCAGCGTGGCCAGCGCCTGCTCCAGCGCGTCGCGGCTGCGCGCCAGGTGCTCGGTGCGTTCCTGCACCTGCTGCTCCAGGCCCGCATTGAGTTGACGCAGCCGGTCCTCGCGCTCGCGCACCGCCGCCGCCAGCTGCGCCAGGCCCTGTTGCAGGGCCTCGATCTCCTGCACGCTGGAGGCCTGCGCCGGCTCGACGGGCACCCCGGCCGCCAGCGCTTCGGCCTGCCGCGCCACGCGGGTCACCTGCGCTGTCAATCGGCTGGCCAGTCCCGCAGCCAGCGAGAAGCCGGCCAGCAACAGCAGGAGGGCAAAGAGCACGACGCTCAGGAGCAGCAGGCGGATGGGCGCCTGCACGTCAGTGAGCGGGCGCATGACGGCGAGGCTCCAACCCATGCCCTGGGCGTCCACGTCGCCCACGTGCACGCGCCACACCTTGCCATCCAGCTCAACGTCGGCCATGGATACGCGCCCTGCGCCGAGCGCGCCGACCGTGGGCCGGTCGAGCTGGCCGGACTGCTGGGAGCGTGCGAGGTCGGGTTGCGCCAGGATGCGCCCACGCTCGTCGTAGAGCATGGCCGTGAAACCACCCCGGGCGAGCTGGCTGGCCAAGTCCCTGGACAGCTCGGGCAGGCCGATCTCGACCACCAGCCAGCCATCGCTGCGGGTAGGGTGCGCGATGCCGACCATCAGCCCCTCGCTGACGGGCGAGAGGAAGGGCTCGGTGAAGCCCGCGTGCCCGGCTTGCGCTCGCGTGAGGATGCGGCTGCGAGACACATCCAGCCCGATGTGCGACGCGTCGGCGACCGGGGAGCCCCCAGCGGCTGCCCGAACGGCAGCGCGCACGATGCCCTGGGCATCCACCCAGTAGCTGGCGATGACCAAAGGCGACTCGCGCACCGGAAGGGCCAGCACGCTTTCCAGGCTGCGGGGTTCGCGCCCCGGCAGCAGGGCCAGGAGTTCGGCCGCGCCCCGTGCCGCGCCTTCGGCACGCAGCATCAAGCCCGCCACGCGCCGGCCGATGGCATCGGCGGTCTCGCGCATGCCGGTCTGGGCCGAGCGTTCCAGCGTAGGCGCCAGCAGGAAGTGGACGCCGGCCATGGCCAGCAAGGCCTGCAGCAGGATGCCGGCGCTCATGGCGGCCATCAGCACCGCGCGCAGCGAGCGGGGGCGCTCCATCCAGCGGCTCAGCAGGCGCTTCATGGCTGACTGATTGGGCGCTGGGCCGGTTGGAGCCGATGCACGGGAGCCGCGTACCAGCCGGTCTCAGGCCGCCCAGCCGGTGGACTGGAAGCGCCCGTCCTGCACGCGCAGGAAGCTGAGCTTGCGCACCACGTCTCCATGGGCGTCCATGCGGAAGGGGCCCTGGATGCCGGCGTGCTCGCGCCCGACGAGGGCCTCGCGCATGCCGGCACGCCGCGCGCCCGCTTGCAGGGAGGCGAGCACGATGCGAGCGGCGTCGCAGGCCAGCACGGCTGCAAAGGCAGGCTGCTGCGAGAAGCGTTCGGCGAAGGTCTTCATGAAGGCCAGGAACTCCGCGCCCTGGTGGTCGGTGTCGTAGTACTGCTCGAACACCACGCCCTCGGCGGCACGACCGGCCAGCTCGATGGTGCGTCCGGTCGCGGCCCAGGCAGCAGCCGCGATGGGCACCTGGGCATCGCGCTGGCGCAGGCGTTGGATGAGCGCGGCGGCATCGACCGAGCTGCAGCACAGGGTCACCAGCTCGGGTCGGCCGGCCAGCAGCTGGGCGGCCAGCGCATCGTGATCGGGCTGCCGCTGCGAGTGCATGGTCAGACTGACGGCCTTCTCCATGCCGGCGCGCGCGGCGTCCTGGTCGTAGGCCGCCATCCAGCTCTGCGTGTAGTCGGCGTTCGCCTCGTCCACCAGGCCGGCGTAGCGCTGGGGCTTCAGTTGCGCGTGATGCACGCGAGCGGCGGCCGCCCCGTTGGCGGCGGTGTCGCTGCACACGCGCACCAGCGCGTCGGTCTTGCCGGACAGGCGGGCCGTGGTCGCGGTGGGCGAAACCAGAAGCAGGCCCAGTTCCTGTGCCAGCGGTGTGACCACCATGGCGATGGAACTGGTGGCGGGGCCGATGACCACTTCGACGCCCTGCTCGGCCAGCTTGCGCAACGCGGCCTGGGCTTGTGCCGGATCCTGCGCATCGTCCCCTTCCAGCAACTGCACGGGGCCGCTGGGCAGGGGCGTGCTGGCGTTGAAGCGCTCCAGGGTCAGCAACACGGCGTTGCGCTCCTCGATGCCGAGGTCGGCGAACTTGCCGGAGAGGCCACCGAGGAAACCGATCTTCAAGGGCGCGGCGGGTTTGCAACCCTGCACCAAAGAGCCGCCGGCCGCCAACAAGGCGGCCGCCCCCAAGCGCTTCATGGCGTGTCGACGCTGCATGGCTTGCCCCTTTTCAAGTTGTTGCCGGGATGGTAGCCACCCACATAGGCGCGAAGTGTCTTCCCGGATCAGTCGCCCAGAACGTCCAGCAGGCGGTCCAAGCCCCCTTCGTTGATGCACAGGCGGGCCTGCTCGCGCACCCGCGGTTTGGCGTGGAAGGCGACGGACAGGCCGGCGGCCTCCATCATCAGCAGGTCGTTGGCGCCGTCACCGACGGCGATGGCTTGTTCGGGCTTGATGCCCAACTCGGCGCACAGCGCGAGCAGGTAGCTGCGCTTGGCCTCGGCGTCCACCACATCGCCCCAGTCCTGCATCGTGACGCGGCCGGTCAGACAGCCGTCTCGTAGCTCCAGCTGGTTGGCGCGGGCGAAGTCCATGCCCAGGTGGGCGGCCACGCGATCCGCGAAATGTGTGAAGCCGCCGGACACGAGCGCGAGCCGAACGCCTGCCGCCCGAAGGCCGGTGCAGAGCCGTTCGGCGCCCAGGTTGTAGCGAAGGCGCTCGTGCAGGACGCGGTCGAGCACGCCGACCGGTTGACCTTCCAGCAGGGCCAGGCGTCGCATCAGCGACTCGCGGAAGTTCGTGATTTCGCCGCGCATCGCCGCTTCGGTGATGGCGGCGACCTCGGCGCCCTTCCCGGCGAGCGCAGCGATTTCGTCGATGCACTCGATGGCAATGAGCGTCGAGTCCATGTCGAACACGGCCAGGCGGAAGTCGGCCATGCGCGGGCGCGCGCCGCGCAGCAGGAGCCCGTCGCTCAACTGCGGCTCCCCAACTCCTTGCGCAGCTCGCCGGGCAGGCAGCTCCAGGTCTCGTTCACCGGTCCGAAGGTGACGGCCCGCCCTTCCGGACTCGGCACGGCGACGATGAACACCGCGCCGTCACTCTTGCGCCAGCCCAGTCGGTACCAGTGACCCTGACCGAGTGTGGCCGGCTCCTGCAGCTTGAAGCTGGTGTCCAGCTCACCCACCGGAGGCTTGGCCAGAGGGAGCGAGGGCAGGCGGGTCTGCTCGGGCCGAGGCAGGCAGGCGCGCAGCATCGGCGCTAGGTCATTGAAGGCCGATTGGCGCCAGGCGTCGTTGGCAATGGTCAGGGGCTTGGCCTGGGCGACGAGCGCCCAGGGCGCCACCGCCAACAGGGCGGCGGCCCGCAGGGTGGGGTACTTCACGAGCAGCATGCGAATTCAGAAGAGGGGTGAAGTGTCCCACCAGCCAACTCTCAGGCCGCTTTCGGAGGGCCAATCAGGCGCAACACCTCGCGCACGCAGTGCGCGCGATCCATTGGATCCTTCAGTGCCTTGTCGATGCGCAGCTTGTCGTTGCCTACGAGCTTGATCGACGGATTCTTCTGCACGAGCTGGATGACGCGGATCGCCTCGATGGGCGGGTTGGGCTTGAAGAGGATGTTGATGACGCCGGGGGCGGCGTCGATGCGCGCCACGCCATAGGACTGGGCCAACACGCGCAGGCGGTGCGTGTCGAAGAGCGCCTGGCCCTGCGCGGGCAGCTTGCCGAAGCGATCCACGGTCTCTTCGAGCATGGCGTCGATCTGCTCGGGCTTCTCCGTGGAGGCCAGGCGCTTGTAGAGCGAGAGCCGGGCATGGACGTCGCCGCAGTAGTCGGTGGGCAGCAAGGCCGGAGCGTGAAGATTGATCTCGGTGGTGGCGGGCAGGGGGTTCACCAGGTCGGGCTCGCGGCCGCTCTTCAAGGCGCGCACCGCCTCGGCCAGCATGTCGTGGTAGAGCTGGTAGCCGACCTCCATCATGTTGCCGCTCTGCTTTTCGCCCAGCACCTCGCCGGCGCCGCGGATCTCCAGGTCGTGCATGGCCAAGTAGAACCCCGAACCCAGCTCCTCCATGGCCTGGATGGCTTCGAGGCGCTGCTGCGCCTGCTTGGTCAGGCCCTGCACGTCCGGCACCAGCAGGTAGGCGTAGGCCTGGTGGTGGCTGCGACCCACACGGCCGCGCAGCTGGTGCAGCTGCGCCAGGCCGAACTTGTCGGCGCGGCTCATGACGATGGTGTTGGCGCTGGGCACGTCGATGCCGGTCTCGATGATGGTCGAGCACAGCAGCAGGTTGTGGCGCTGAGCCACGAAGTCGCGCATCACCTTTTCCAGCTCGCGCTCGGGCATCTGGCCGTGCGCGACCGCAATGCGCGCCTCGGGGATCAGCGCCTCCAGGGCCTGGCGGCGGTTCTCGATGGTCTCGACCTCGTTGTGCAGGAAGTAGACCTGGCCGCCGCGCTTGAGCTCGCGCAGCACGGCCTCGCGGATGGTGCCCTTGTCCTCGTTGCGCACGAAGGTCTTGATGGCCAGGCGGCGCTGCGGCGCGGTGGCGATGACGGACAGGTCGCGCAGGCCTTCCATGGCCATGCCGAGCGTGCGCGGGATCGGCGTCGCCGTCAGCGTGAGCACATCCACCTCGGCGCGCAGGGCCTTCATGGCCTCCTTGTGACGCACGCCGAAGCGGTGCTCCTCGTCAATGATCACCAGACCGAGGCGTGAGAACTTGGTGTCCGGCGAGAGCAGCTTGTGCGTGCCGATGACGATATCGATGGTGCCGTCCGCCAGCCCCTGCTGGGCGGCCTTGACTTCCTTGGCAGTGCGGAAGCGGCTCATCTCGGCCACCTTCACCGGCCAGGGGCTGAAGCGTTCCTGGATGTTCTGGAAATGCTGCTCGGCCAGCAGGGTGGTCGGGGCCAGCACGGCCACCTGCTTGCCGCCCATGACAGCCACAAATGCCGCTCGAAGTGCCACCTCGGTCTTGCCGAAGCCGACGTCGCCACACACCAGGCGGTCCATCGGACGGGGAGAGATCAGGTCCTGCACCACGGCGTGGATGGCGGCGCGCTGGTCGGGCGTCTCCTCGAAGCCGAAGCTGGCCGCAAAGGCCTCGTAATCGTGGGCCGAATACCTGAATGCGTGTCCTTCTCGGGCCGCCCGGCGGGCGTAGAGATTGAGCAGCTCGGCGGCAGTGTCGCGCACTTGCTCTGCGGCGCGGCGCTTGGCCTTCTCCCATTGGCCGGAGCCGAGCTTGTGCAGCGGCGCTTCTTCGGCGCTCACGCCCGTGTAGCGCTGGATGAGATGCAGCTGCGCCACCGGCACGTAGAGCACGGCTTCGTCCGCGTAGACCAGGTGCAGGAACTCGCTGGCTCCTTGGCCAATGTCCATGTGCTTGAGCCCCTGGTAGCGGCCGATGCCATGGTTCACATGCACCACCGGGTCGCCGATCTTCAGCTCGCTGAGGTCCTTGATGAGCGCATCGACGTTGCTCGCCTGCTCCTGACGGCGGCGCCGGCGCACGGTGGGCGCGGTGGCGAAGAGCTCGGTCTCGGTGAACAGCTGCAGCGCGCGTTCGCCCTCGCGCCAAAAGAAGCCCTGCGCCAACGGCGCGGCCAGCAGAGCGAACTTCTCGCCGCTGGCCTCGAACTCCTCGATGGACTGCACCGAGGGGGCGTCGAGCTGATGCTCGCGCAGCAGGTCGAGCAAGGCCTCGCGCCGGCCCTCGCTCTCGGCCAGCAGCAGCACGCGGTGCTCGGTGGTGTCGAGGTGCCGCCCCAGCTTGCCCAGGGGTTCGTGGGCGCCGCGCTCCACGCTCACGTCGGGCAGGGGGCGGGCGTAGTCGACCGGCTCGCTGCCCCGCACCGCCAGCACGGCGAAGCGCTGCGTGGCGCTGAAGAACTCCTCGGGGCGCAGGAAGATCTGTTCGGGCGGCAGCACGGGCTGCGTCGGGTCGGTCGCCACGAGCTTGTGGCGCTCGCGCGTGTCCGTCCAGAAGCGCTGAAGGGCCTCGTCCACCTCGCCCAGCAAGGCCAGGCCGGCTTGGCCCAGGAAGTCGAAGAAAGTCGCCGTGTCGTCAAAGAACAGCGGCAGGTAGTACTCGATGCCGGCGCCGGCCAGGCCCTCGGCCATGTCCTTGTAGAGCCGGCACTTGCTCGGGTCGCCGTCCATGCGTTCGCGCCAGCGCGAGCGAAAGCCCTGGCGCGCCGCTTCGTTCAGCGGGAACTCGCGGCCCGGCAGCAGCCGCACCTCGGGCACCGGGTAGAGGCTGCGCTGTGTGTCGGGGTCGAAGACGCGGATGGAGTCGATCTCGTCGCCGAACAGGTCCACGCGGAAAGGCGTGGCCGAGCCCATGGGAAACAGGTCGATGAGGCTGCCGCGCACCGCGTACTCGCCGGGGCTCACCACCTGGCTCACGTTCGTGTAGCCGGCCAGCACCAGCTGGGCGCGAAATCCGGCCTCGTCCAGCTTCTGGCCCTTCTTGAAGTGGAAGGTGGTGGCGGCCAGGAAAGCGGGCGGCGCGAGGCGCGTGAGCGCCGTAGTGGCGGGCAGCAGCACGAGGTCGAGGTCGCGCTGATCCCGCGACTTGTCCTTGGCCTGCAGCAGGCGCCACAGCGTGGCCAGGCGCTCCGAGATGAGATCCTGGTGGGGGCTGAAGCGGTCCCAGGGCAAGGTCTCCCAGTCGGGGAACACCGCCACGCGCAGGCCCGGCGCGAACAGCGGCAACTCGGCTTCGAGGCGCTGCGCGTCGCCTGGGTCGGCGCAGATGACCACGCTGACGCGGTCGGCTCCTTCGGCAAAGCGGGCCAGCAGCAAGGCGTCGGCACTGCCCAGCGGGCGGGAGGTCTGATGGCGGCGGCCGGGCGCGATGGCGGGGAGCATGAGAGAGGGCGGTCCAGAAACGACGAAAGCCCCGGTGAAGGGGCAGGGCGGCATTCTAGGAATCCGTCAATCGCGTTCGCGCGGCGGTTCGGCGCCGAGTCCCTGTTCGCGCAGCGCGCGCTCCAGCATGGCCATGCGACCCTCGCGGCGCAGCGTGATGAGCCACTGCTCGTCCGGGCTGGCCGGCTCGCAGCCGATGGCCAGCGGGTTGCGCATCACGCGTTGGCCCCAGCGTTGCTCGACGGACATCAAGGCCTTGTGGGTGTGTTCGCGTGCTGCCCAGCGGGCGTCCAGCGGGCCGAGCTTCGTGACGGTACTCAGCAGCATGGCGCGATCGACCGGTTGTTCGCTCCAGTCCCACAGGCGGTCGGCGGCCAGCAGGCAGCGTGCCCCCAGCGGCGTGCCGGCGGCGGCGTCCCGGCATGCCTTGGGCAAGCTGAACCCAGCGCCCACCGACCAGGCCGCCTCCAGCCCGATCAAGGCCACTTCCAAGTGGTAGTCCGCCGGTCCGCGCAGCTGCGGCGGGCTGGCTTGGTTCAACAACTGGCGGGCGGTGGCCCAGCTCGAGCCGCTTCGCGGCGCGGCCAGCAGGCGATCCAGGCGCTCTTCGACCGGCAATTCAGCCTTCAGCCAGGCCAGGCCGTTGTCCGGCTCCAGCCGGTGCCAGTCGCTGGCCTTCAGCCCCGGGCACTCAGGTTCGGTGCAGGCGTTCATGAAGGCGAGTTGCAGGATCAACGGGTCGCGCGTTTGCAGCGCGCGCTGGTGCAGGCGCAGGCGCAGGGCCGGGTCGTCAGGCGGCGGCTCGGCGGGCTGGCGCGACAGGCGATCCATGGCGCCGGCGCTGCGCAGGCGCAGCGGGGCCAAGTGATCGGCCAGGGCCAGCGCCCGCTCGCTGCCCAGCGCCTGCAGTTGCAGCTCCATGCGCTGCATGGCGAGCTGGCCGAGCTGCTCGCTGAGCTGCATCTGTGTGTTGAAGGAAAGCTTCAACTGCTCCTTGACGGCTTCCTGCAGCTTGGCCACCGGCATCCATTGCTCGGCCTGCAGCAAGAGCTGCCGCGATCCGGCGCAGTAGCGGGTTTCCAGGTCGCTGATGCGGGCGTCCAGCAGCGCCCGTTGGGAGCTGGCGTGCTCGGGCCGCCGTGGCGCGGTCGCTGCGGTGGATGGAGCCGCTTCCGCAGCAGGGACTTGCGTTGCGGCGTCGCCAACCGCCTGAACTTGCAGGCTCGGTTCGATCGATTGGGCCACCGTGCTGGCCGGCGTCTCGTGCTTGGGGCGCAGGGCCAGTGCGGACAGCCCTGCCAGCAGCGCGAGCCCCAGCAGCACGACCGCACCGCGCCGCAGAAGTCGCCGTGCCCCTGAGTTCTCCGAAGGGGTCACTGCTGAGCTGGCCGAGCTTCACTTCGCGCTCGCGGTGCGCGGCCCATCAGGTAGAACTCCTCGTTGGGCATCAGCGAGATCGCGTTGGCGATGCGATTGCTAAGGCCGAACAGCGCGGCGATCGAGGTGATGTCCCAGGCGTCCTCGTCGCTCCAGCCGTGCAGCGCCAGCTGCTCGTAGTCGGCCTCGGTGATGGCCTGCGCATCGCCCGCCACCTTCAGTGCGAAGGCGAGCATGGCGGCCTGGCGTGGCGTCACCTCGGCTTTCAGCGGGTTGGTGGCGAGTTGGTCGGCCAGGCGCGGCGCCTTGGCATAGACGCGCAGGATGGCGCCATGCGCCACCACGCAGTACAAGCAGCGGTTCAGGCCGCTGGTGGCGACGATGACCATCTCCTTTTCGGCCTTGCTCAGGCCCGACTCCTCACGCAGCAGCAGGGCGTCGTGATAGGCCAGAAAGGCGCGCAACTCCGCCGGCCGGCGCGCCAGGGCGAGGAACACATTGGGCACGAAGCCAGCCTTTTCCTGCACCTCCAGGATGCGCTGGCGAAGGTCTTCGGGCAGCTCGGCCACGGTGGGGACGGGGTAGCGGCAGACCGGCGGCGATTCGGTTGACATCGGTATCTCCTTTGGCAGGGCATTGTGGGCGTCGGCACAATCCGCCCCCCATGAAGTTCGCCCGTCGTTCCCTGTTGGCCGCCGCGTTGCCCCTGCCCGCGCTGGCCGAATTCCGAGTCGAGATCACCGGCATCGGCGCCACGCAGATGCCGATCGCCATCGCGCCGCTGCAGGGCGAAGCCAGCGCGCCGCAGCCCGTGGCGGCCATCGTGCGCGCCAACCTGGAGCGCAGCGGGCGCTTCCGAGGGGTGGATGCCGCAGGCGTGCCGCTCTCCGAGTTGAGCACGCCGCTGTGGGCCGACTGGCGCGGCAAGAATGCCGATGCCCTCTCGGCCGGCTCGCTGACCCGTCTGGCCGACGGTCGCTGGGATCTGCGTCACCGCCTCTGGGACGTGGTGGCCGGCAAGGAATTGCTGGGCGCCAGCCATACGGTGGTGGCCGACGACCTGCGCCTGGCCGCCCACCGTGTGTCCGACACCATCTACGAAAAGCTGACCGGCGAGCGCGGCGTGTTCGCCACGCGCCTGGCCTATGTCACCAAGGCGGGTCGCAACTTCACGCTCTGGGTGGCCGACGCCGACGGCGAGGGCCGCAAGGCGGCGGTGACGAGCAACGAGCCCATCATTTCGCCGGCTTGGGCGCCCGATGGCCGCAGCCTTGCCTACGTGAGCTTCCACACCGGCAAGGCGGTCGTCTACTTGCAGGATCTGCAAAGCGGTGGTCGCCGCACCCTGGCCGATTTCCGCGGCACCAATTCGGCGCCTGCCTTCTCACCGGACGGGCAGCGCCTGGCGCTGAGCCTGAGCCGGGACGGCGGCACGCAGTTGTTCACCATCGGCCGGGACGGCGGCGGCCTCAAGCGCCTGACGCAGAGCCTCGCCATCGACACCGAGCCCTGCTACTCGCCGGACGGCCGGCAAATCTATTTCGTGTCGGATCGCGGCGGCGGCCCGCAGATCTACCGCATGCCCGCAGAAGGCGGAAGCGCCGAGCGGGTCAGCTTCAACGGGCCGTACAACATCAGCCCGGCGCTGAGCCCGGACGGCCGTCTGCTGGCTTACGTGTCCCGCCAAGGAGGGGCCTTCCGCATCGCGGTGATGGAGTTGGCCAGCGGGTCCGTGCAACTCATCAGCGATACCCAGGATGACGAGAGCCCCAGCTTCGCGCCGAACGGCCGCCTGCTGGTCTACGCCACGCGCGTTCAAGGCCGCGACGTGCTGATGACGAGCACGCTGGACGGCAAGGTCAAGGCCAGTCTGGTCATCAGCAGCGCCGATGTGCGTGAGCCAGCCTGGAGCCCGTTCGGACGTTGAAGTTGACGACGCCATCAGCCCTGATGAGAGCCGGTTGCTGGCAATGAGTGAAAATACCGGGGCCGTGCGAGTTCCGCCCGGCCCTGTTTTCTTCACCAGCCGCCATGAGGCGGCTTTGCTTTGTCTGTCATCACCATGAACACCTCACGCATTGCCCTTGCCGCCCTGGCAGCCGCCGTCCTGGCCGGTTGCAGCACCACCAAGCTGGATGAGACGCCCAAGGCGCCCATCGAGACCCGTCCGGCCGCCCCCGCCCCGGCCGCTGCCCCGGCACCGGCTGCTCCGGTGGCCGAAAGCAAGGTGCAGACCGTCGACCTCGCCACCCAGCTGACCGCTGCCGTGGCCGCTGCTGACAAGCGCGTGGTGTATTTCGACTTCGACAGCTTCGTCGTCAAGCCCGAGTACCAGGGCCTGCTGGGCGACCACGCCAAGCGCCTGAACCACATCAAGACGCTGAAGATGAGCCTGGAAGGCCATGCCGACGAGCGTGGCGGCAGTGAGTACAACCTGGCCCTGGGCCAGAAGCGCGCCGAAGCCGTGGTGCAGCAGCTGACCTTGGCCGGTGTGGCCGCCGCCCAAGTCGAGCCGGTGAGCTTCGGCAAGGAGCGCCCGGCTGTGCAAGGCAGCACCGAAGCCGCCTGGGCGAAGAACCGCCGCGTTGAGCTGAAGGACAAGTGATGGTCCTGGCCTTGCGTGCCCTCGTCCTGGGTGCGGTGCTGGTCGCCGCGAACCCGGCCCATGCGCTGTTCGCCGACGATGAGGCGCGCAAGGCCATCATCGAGTTGCGTAACCGTCTGACGCAGCTCGAGGAAGCCAACAAGAAACTGGCCAGCCAACAGGAGCTGGCCGACCAACTGGCCGTGCTGCGTCGCAGTTTGGCCGAGTTGGCCAACCAGAACGAGCAGCTTCGCGCCGAGCTGGCGCGCCTGCGCGGCGGCAACGAGCAGCTGACCAAGGACTTCAGCGACACCCAGCGACGCCTGGCCGACCAACTGGCCAGCTTCGACAGCCGGCTTAAGCCGCTGGAGCCGCAGGCCGTGCAGTTGGACGGCAAGAGCTTCAAGGTCGAGCCCGAGGAGCAGCGCCAGTACGAGGCCGCGATGGGCCTGCTGCGCCGTGGTGAGTTCGATGCCGCTGCCAGCGCCTACCAAGCCTTCCTGAAGCGTTTCAGCGCCAGCGGTTACGGCGACGCGGTGCGCTTCTGGCTGGGCAATGCCCAGTACGGCCAGCGCCAGTACAAGGAAGCCATCGCGACCTTCCGCGCCTTCCAGGCGGCCGCGCCGCAGCACCCGCGGGTGCCCGAGGCCTTGCTGGCCATCGCCAATTGCCAGATCGAATCCAAGGACACGAAGGCGGCGCGCCGCACCCTGGAAGACCTGCAGAAGGCCCACCCAGGGACCGAGGCCGCACAGGCTGCCAAGGAACGGCTGGCGGGCCTGAAGTGATCGACGAATCGCAACTGGCCAGCCTGCACACGCAGGTGCTGGCGCTGACGTTCGGCTTGGCCCTGCTGCTGGGCGCCGTCATTCAGCGCAGCCACTTCTGCATCATGGGGGCGGTGTCCGACGCCGTGCTCACCCGTGACTGGAGCCGCGCCCGCCTGTGGGCACTGGCCGCTGCCCTGGCCATGCTGGGCTTCGGTCTGCTGGCGCAAGCGGGTTGGGTGCGTGCGGAGCAAACGGCCTACGGCGGCGTGCGGCTGCTTTGGGCTTCTAACCTGCTGGGCGGGGTGCTGTTTGGCGTCGGCATGGTGTTGGCGAGCGGCTGCGGGGCCAAGACCTTGGTGCGTTTGGGCGGAGGCAATCTGAAGTCCCTCGTGGTACTGCTCGTCATGGGCCTGTCCGGCTTCATGACGATGCGCGGCCTGACCGCCGTGTGGCGCGACGCGACCGTGGACAAACTGGTGCTGCAACTGCCTGCCTCGCAGGACCTGCCTTCGCTGCTCAGCTTGCCCCCGCTGGCGGTGGCCGCTGTCGTGGCCTTGCCGCTGCTGGTCTTTGCACTGCGTGGTGCGAACCGCGCGCTTTGGCTGGGTGGTTTGGGCGTGGGCGTCCTGGCAACCCTGCTGTGGGCGCTCACCAGCCGCTTCGCCTTCGTGTCCGAACACCCGGTGACGCTGGAGCCCTTCTTCGCAGCCACCACGAACAACCGTCCCGAGTCCTTCAGCTTCGTCGGCCCGACGGCTGGCCTGCTCGATTGGCTCATCTACTTCAGCGACAGCAACAAGCGCCTGAGCGTGGGCGTGGTGTCGGTGCTCGGTGTCATCGCCGGTGGCGCGGCCGCAGCCCTGGCGGCGCGCGAGTTCCGCTGGGAGGGCTTCCGCCAGACCGACGACCTCGTCAATCACCTGGTCGGCGCGCTGCTCATGGGCATCGGCGGCGTGATGGCCGTGGGCTGCACCTTCGGGCAGGGCATCACCGGCCTGTCGACCCTGAGCCTGGGAAGCCTGCTGGCGGTGGGTGGCATCGTGGGTGGCGCGGTGCTCGGCGTGCGCTGGCAACTCTGGCGTGCTGAACGCGGCTGACGACAGGGATGAGGCTCGCCGCTTCGGCGGTCTGAGCCGCCTCTACGGCGAGCAGGGGTACGCCAAGCTGCGAGGCCTTCATCTCGCCGTGGTGGGCCTTGGCGGCGTGGGTTCTTGGGCTGCAGAGGCGCTGGCGCGCAGCGGCGTGGCTGGCTTGATCCTGATCGACCTGGACCATGTGGCCGAGTCGAACATCAACCGCCAGGTCCAGGCGCTGGGGAGCACCATGGGCCAGCACAAAGGCGAAGCGCTGCGCGCGCGCGTTGCGGACATTCACCCGTCATGCAAGGTGAGCGTCGTCGATGCGTTCGTCGCGCAGGACAACTGGCCTGCGCTCATCCAGGATCGCCGCATCGATGGCCTTGTCGATGCCTGCGATCAGGCCCGAGCCAAGCAAGTCATGGCGGCCTGGGCACTGCAGCAGGGTGTTGCCTTCGTTTGCGTGGGAGCAGCGGGTGGCAAGCGACAGCCGCAAGCCTTGGAAGTTGCCGATTTGGCCGAGACCACGCATGACCCTTTGCTCGCCGGCCTGCGCAACCGCCTGCGCCGAGATCAACAGGCGCCGCGCAATGGTCGCATGGGCGTGCGCTGTGTGTTCAGCCGTGAGGCCGTGCAACGCCCGGCTGCAGACTGCGCGGTGGATGGTTCCTTGAACTGCGCCGGCTACGGATCCAGCGTGATGGTCACCGCCGCCTTCGGCATGGCGGCTGCCGCCGAGTTGGTCGACCAAGCCTTGAGGAAGCGCTGACCAACTCCCCGTGAGGCGCGAGATCGGACCGGCGCTTGCTTGAGTGCATCAAAAAACTTGTAGGCCTTCGAAACAGGCGCTATAGTCGCGGGCTTTCCAGCGCTCGAAAGAGCGACGGAGAATCAGAATGCTGACGGCTGGGTCGTTAGCTCAGTCGGTAGAGCAGCGGACTTTTAATCCGTTGGTCGCAGGTTCGAATCCTGCACGACCCACCACCGAGTAAAGTCGGCGGCAGGCAGTTTCAGGGCTCTTAGCTCAGTTGGTAGAGCAGCGGACTCTTAATCCGTAGGTCGAGTGTTCGAGTCACTCAGGGCCCACCAAAATTAAGAAGTAAATCAAGCACTTAGCTTGGTACTCAAAACCCGCCATGTGCGGGTTTTGTTTTTGGTGCCAGTCTGGTGCCAGTTTTTGGCCAGATGTCGCTGGATGTTGCTAGACGGCTGCAGACCTACCCTGCGGATTCAAGTGCAGCTCCGACCTTCAAGGCTGGCACCAGTGCCAGCGATGCGCGCGGCGGTATCGCCGCTCTAGCGCAGGTTCGCACGATGTAAAGCGGCCCGGACCATGAAGCCGTGCTGGGCCATGCGTCACATTGGTCCTCATGGGTGTGAATGGTTTCGTTGCCGCCCAGTCTTTAGCGCCCAACTGGTGTCGTTGAAGGGACGTCGTACTGGTTGTCAGACAGCTCTGAGCGCAGTCGGTGGTCCAGGAGCACGTGCAAGATGTCGCCGATCGTTTCCTGGGTTGCGACGATCCGGCCTGCATCGTCGAACTGAATCCCCCAACCTCGAAGTTCATTGATCTGGCGTAACCGAGCCATGTAGTCAGGGTTCTGGTAGTAACCACGGGCCTTAATAACGGCCATTCGCCGTAAGTGGGTTGCGTTTCGTCCGATGAACGCGTCAAAGACCGCGAAGTCGGCAATCGCTGCTGCAAAGCCTTGCTCTTGCTTCAGCTCAGCGTAGGCCTCTTCGTAGGTGTCCTTGTGGCTCAGAACCGATTCGAAAGCCGATTTGTTGACCATTAGGACGCTGCCGCCGGCCACGAAAAAGTCGAAGTTGCGGGAAATGCTGAAAGATGGGCTGTCCATGATGTCGAGCCCAGCTTCAGTGAAGAAAATATTCATCATCCCCTTCTTCTTGCGGGTGGCCCAGTCAGCGTTCGCCTTCTTCACGCAGTAGACAACGGATTCACCGTGGCGCAAGCGAAGAATATAGCCCGCAGCATTGTTGAGCTGCTTCACACTCTTGACCAAACACTCTTCAAAGGGTTGGTCAATTAGCCCTTGAAGGCTTGGGAAAAGTGTTTGTTCACTGGCAACGGCGAGAAAACTGCCCTCGCCAGACTGACTGAGCAAACTGTATTCTTCGAATGCTGTGTGGCTGCCTTGATACCCAGATACCAAGGCCTTCAACTGATCGCGAAGAGCATTGCTCATCACCACTGCCACCGCAGTGAAAGGATTCATCTGTCCTGAGGCCGGGCGCTTCTTGAACACCCACAGCGATGCCGCCGCCTGCCCGATGTTGAATTCGCCAAAGGCCCGTAAGTCTTGCGCAACTGTCATTTTCCTCCCTGATGCAACACGTAAATTCCATGGACCAAGCAGGACTCAAGATGGTCGCCTGCTTTAACCTGAACTTTAGAAAGCGCCTTGACGCAGCGCTTATGCCCTTCCGTCACGATATTCAACTCGTAGAGCTGCCAACCGGAAACCAGCAAGAATGGATTCATGAGAATTTGTCCTGACCGGTAGGTGATGATGAACATCAAGATGATGAAGAGCATGAATCCGTAGAACTTTCCGTCTATGCCCAAGTCGAGCCCCATGAACGAGACCACGTAGGGGAAGACGTAGTTAATCAGATCGTTCGGCACGGACTTGGAGTCCACGACATCAAGACTCGAATGCGCCTCTAGTCTCCGCATCATCATCATGAATGTAATCAGGCTTGCCGCACAGATTACGAGCAATCCAACTGCCCTCCATGGGTTCGTGATTTCAGGCAAGAAGCATGAGTATTCCGATGCCAGTCTGCACAGCGGAGCCTTCCAAGACGATTCCTTGATGTCTTGGATTAGTAATATCAGGCTCAAAGGAAAGTAGGAGCCCAAAAATAAGATCAAGGCTGGGATCAGTCGCATTTGCATGGTGTTCTTGCCTTGGCCTCAGCATGCTCCGTTGAATGAAGAGGTCACGTGTGCCAAGCTATTTCACCAATTCCATCAACTTGGCGAAGCTGTCTACCACGTCGTACTTGACCCGCTCAGGAGCAAATTTCTGATTGATGTCGTCGAAGAACTTACGGGCGCACTTGATTTTGGTTTTCTCAATCTCCCGAAGCTCCATGCTCGACATGGAACCCTTGGTTTCAGCCACAAAGTAGACGTGTTTGACTGCGCCTTCCTTGAATGAGATAGCCCAGTCAGGGTTGTAGTCACCCACTGGCGTAGGGATCAGAAAGCCACGAGGCAGCTTGGCGTAGACCACCACTTCGCTGCTTGTGTCTAGCTCTTTCACGAACTGGCGCTCGATGTTTGAGTCGGTCAGTACGTAGTCGTAGATGTGGCGTTGCAGCTTGTCTCCGGCCTTGCTGAAGTCTTGCTTGGTTAGGCCGGCTGTGAAGATGTCGAGGTCGAACTTGTCGTCCACCGGGTCATAAGCCAAATGCTCGACGATGACCGTGGCCTTCTGCTCGTTAATAAGGCGGATGGCTTCGGCAATGAAGCTCTCTGGGTTGGTCTTGAACTGTGCGAAGACCGCGACGTTCATGTCCTTGAGGATTTCGGCAATCGTGCGGCGCGTGAGTCGCGTACCTTCAGCCAGCTTGCCGATCAGGTCGTACTTGACGGCTGAGTGCACCGACAAACGGTTGACCTCAGTCTCCGCGGCCTTGAGCTTGAACGCTTCGCCCGACTTGATGCCGTCGTAGGTGGCGACGTCGGCCTGCTCGCCGCGCTGGATCGTGTACTGCAGCGGGGTGACGCGAAGCCCAGCATCCTTGTCGTTCAGCACGGCCACAGCCTTCTGGATCAGCTCAGCCTCTTCGAAGCTGACGCTGTAAGCCGCCTTGCGATTGATGCGGCTCCACAGGGCCTTGAACTCTTGCTTGTCGAAGTTGGCGTTGAGCGGATTCTTCTTGGGGCGGCGGTCGTCGCCGATCTCTGGCAGTTGTGCCTCGCTGAAGACGCCATCGACCAGCTTGAAAACCTGCTCGCCGAGCGTCGCAAGCTCATCGGGCAAGATTGCCAAAGTGCCGTTCTTTTTGTCCTGGTGGTACTTCTCAGTGATGTTGCGCTTCTTGTCTACGTACCCGTTCTGGATCAGGTAGAACTCAATGTCAGTAGCTTGATCGTCGGTCACCGTGATCGGACCGGCCACCGTGGTCACGATCTTGCCCGCGAAGTAGGCCTTGTCGGCCACCTTCGGGCGGGCAGACAGCGAGTCGCTGATGTCCTTCTGCAGCGCCGCAACGAAATCCTTGTAGCTCTCGCTAGCCACTACGGTCAGCACGTTCACCTCATGGACGATGGCCGGATGGTCCATCCGGTCGCCTTGCTGATTGACGGACAAGCGCAGGCCCCGGCCGACTTCCTGTCGGCGCGAGATGGTGTTGTCACTGTGCTTGAGTGCGCAGATAACGAACACGTTGGGGTTGTCCCAGCCTTCGCGCAGCGCCGAGTGCGAGAAGATGAAGCGCACCGGCTCCTCCAGTGACAGTAGGCGCTCCTTGTTCTTCAGGATGAGGTCGTAAGCCTCCACGTCGTTAGACAACCCGGCGTTCTCGCCACGCTTCTCAATGTCCGGGTCAACGTCGCGCTTGGTCTTTTTGTCGATGGAGAAGTAGCCGCTGTGGGTCTTCTCGGCAGTGATGCCCTTGAGGTACTTGACGTAGGGCGTCTCGTCCAGATCCAGCATCTCGTTGAGGTACAGGTTGTATTCCTCTTCGAAGATGCGGGCGTACTCGCCCTTCTCGTCGGGCTTTGAATAGTCACGGTACTTGGCCACCTCGTCGATGAAGTACAGCGTCAACACCTTCACGCCTTGCTGGAACAGGGCCTGCTCCTTGTCGAAGTGGGCCTTGATCGCCTCGCGAATCTGGATGCGGCGCAGCGCGGCCTCGGTCACGTCGCCCGTGGCATCGCCCACCGTCAGCTGCAAGCCGTTGGTGAAGCTCAAGGTGTCGGTGTTCGCATTGATGTCCGACACCACGAAGCCGTCGCGGTACTGGTCCAGACCGTTCGAAAAACCGTGTGAGAAGAGGTTGCCGCCCTTGGACAGCTTCTTGACCACGCGCTTGATGTTGCCGCCTGCCAGCTTCTGCTCGAACTCCACGCGGGCCTCGGGCGGCTTCTTGCTCGAAATCTCGATTGATTGCAGGTACAGGTAGCCCGCAGTGCCCGCCAGGCCCTTCACGGCGATGCCGCGCACGGCAATCTTCTTCACCAGCCTCTGGTTGTAGGCGTCCAGCGCGTCCAGGCGGTGAATCTTGTTGTGCGTTGTCTTGTGCGTGGCCGAGTAGCGCAGCACCATCAAGGCCTTGAACTCCTCCAAGGACTTCAAGGTCTGCGCGCCTTCCATCCTCTGCGGCTCGTCCAGGATCAGGATGGGCCGATTCGCACTGATGACATCAATCGGGCGGCGAGACTGGAAGTCATCCAGCACCTCGTAGATGCGGCGATTGTCCGCACCACGGGCGGCAAAGGCCTGCACGTTGATGACCATGACGTTGATGCCCGCATCTGACGAGAAGCTCTCCAGCGGAGACAGGTTTTTGGAGCTGTAAATGAAGAAGCGCGCCTTCTTCTGGTAAGTCTCCAAGAAGTGCTCGGCAGTGATCTCCAGCGACTTGGCCACGCCCTCACGTATGGCGATGCTGGGCACGACGATGATGAACTTGTTCCAGCCGTAGTGGCGGTTCAGCTCGAAGATCGTCTTGAGGTAGCAGTAGGTCTTACCCGTGCCCGTTTCCATCTCGACGTCGAGATGAACCTTCGATATCGCTTTCGCGCCATCCTTGTACTGCCTCGTCGCTGGCACCCGCTCACCATTGCCGTTCGTGGTGAAGAAGTCATCGGTAGAGCCAGACATCGGCAGGTTCTGGCCGCGCTGCACCTGCTGGATGTTGTCCAGCAAGGCGAGTTCAGTCAGCGCCAGGTCCGCGTTCTTGAAGCCGGAGTGGGAAAACAAGTCTTCCGTGCCGCCATTGGTTCGGCCGGTGTCGATGCGATAGCTGATGACCTCCGCAGATGCGGGTGGCTGGCCTTTGAAGCAATCCACGACGGCTTGTACCGCCGCAGATTGGTAGGCCTGGGTCTTGAACTTGAGTTTCATCGCTGGCCCTTCAGATGCACTTCACCTCTGTGGCCGGCGACAGCAGTTTGAAGATTTGCTCCACGTTTATCTTGACCGAGCTGTCCTTAAAGCCCGCATCGCGGAACACAGCGCGGAGCGGCTGAACCTTGGCAAGCTCTTTCACGAAGTCTTCATCTACGCCACAGTGACTATCGAAACAGGCAGCCAGTGCGTTGCCGTCCACCAGGAACACGTCCCTGCCTTGAATTGCCTGCTTTGCGATAGGCAGCGCAAGGTCAATGCCCCAATCGAGCATTACTTGGAACAACAAGTCTTCAGATGTACGGCCATGTTTAATGTTCTCGACGATTAAATCGAGGCTATTCTTCTCCAGAGCGTCAGGCCGGTAGTAAACGTCGGCCATATTGGATGTGTCTACTTTCAATGTGCGAAAGCCGACGTCTTTATTCCAATCCGGATGACATTCATTTGCTAGGTGTCGCTCTCCGGCGCGGCGAATTCGCTCTTTGCATAGGTCGGCGATGTTACTCAGTCCGATCTGGGCGGCTGGAGACGCTGCGGAACACGGCTCAGGAAGCTGAACAAGGATGAACCGGCGGTGGCCACCATCTTTCGCATTTAACTTGAGTACTGCATCGGCTGTGGTTCCTGAGCCTGCAAAAAAATCTAAAACTATGCTTTCCTTATCATCAACCATCCGCACCAAGTACTCAATTAGAGAAACGGGCTTGACGTAGTCAAATACCGCCACATCGTCGAATAGAGCCTTAATCTCCGAATATCCTTCGTCATTTCGTAGGACGCCGCACTCATCCTGGCTCAATAAATCAGAGGGAGCGATGAATTTATCTCCTCCTGTTTCCAGGCTGTAGTACATAGTTGCAAACTTCGCGGTTTTAAAGAAAAGTTGCTGTCCTTCGCTAATGCGAGCGTTGACTGTTTTTTGCGACCACTTAAATCGTGCGGTCATTTCGAACGGATCTTGATTTTTTCCGTCCTTAACAGTTATGTCATCGTGCAGTATGACGACCTTGTCGCCTTTTCCATACTCTCCTTGCTTGTACAAGCCATCAGCAAAGTGGAAATGGACGTTTTGAGCTTCGAATCGAATCCTGGTGGGGGGGTTGCCGCTATTAAAGAGTGGTGCAGCCTCATTGTACGATTCAGGCCCCCTAAGTCTAAAGACATCGGCCTTCTCGTAGCAAAGCACGTACTCGAACTTTCCTCGGATTTTTGGGCTTAGGGTTGGCGCTTTGCTCGTGCGGTTCCACTTGAAGATTCCAATGAGTTGTCTCGACCCAAAAACCTCATCGCATACGGCCTTTAAGTTGGAAACCTCATGATCATCAATGCTTATAAATATCACGCCGTTGTCGCGCAAGAGATTGCGGGCAAGCCGAATTCTCATGTAGATCATTGAGAGCCAGTCGGAATGAAATCGCCCATTGGTATCTGCGTTGGCAACCAGTCGATTTCCGCTGTCATCTACCTGATTAGACTGCCTCTTGTAAGAGGCCGCCTCTGAGGTGAAGTTATCGCGATAGATGAAGTCGCTTCCTGTGTTGTATGGAGGGTCGATGTAAATAACCCCAACCTTTCCGAGATAAGCTTCTTGAAGGAGCTTAAGTACTTCGAGGTTGTCGCCCTCTATGAATAAGTTCTTGGTTTCATCGAAACTCGCGCTTTCGCCGCGATAAGGACGTAGAGTTTTCTCAACTGTTGCGTTAGCGGTGAGCAACGCCTCGCGCTTACCCGGCCAATTCAAGTGATAACGCTCCTGCGGCCCTTCGACAATCGACTCTGAAAGCTCTTGGCGCAACTGGTCAAAATCAACGGCCAGTTTCAGGCGGCCATCTTGTCCCTTGATCTCAGTTACACATCCAGGGAACAAATCACGAATGCGAAAAATGTTCTCTTGTGTGATATTTGGCGAATGCATTTTTAGTTCTTCCATGTGCAACCTCTAGGTGCTGTGTATCCGCGATGAGAAATTCAGCGGCTCAAATGTTCAAGTTGGGTTTTAAGTTGACGCAGAGTGGCATTGATCTCCACCTTGCGATTGAATTGCTTTTCTTTAGCAAGAAGGGCTGCAGCCTTTGCGACTTCTCTACCTTTTGAGGTAACCGCTTCTGACCGCGCCACCAAGTCGTGCAGTGATTCGCCTGGCCTAACAGTCAGCGGCACTAATCGGCTAAGCAGCTGCTCATAGAGACCCCCATGGTCCAGGGCCAGCGTCAGCGGTGCACGACCAGAAGTTGTGGGTGTCCATCCTGATTCGAAGTACTCAGAACAAACCCAGATTGCAGGATCGGCTTCGCTGGGCCGCTTGTACGTGGCGACTACTTGAGTCTGAGCCTCGGCTCCTTGGCCTTGAGTCAGTTCAAAGATGATGGGGAACTGCACCGCGCCGTCGATGCACCTCAGCACGTCACGATGCAGCTCTGGCGTCTTCTGCTGGATGGCGAAGACTTGAATCTCCGGCACGCCAGGCTTTGCGGCCAGGTTGATCGTCTCAGGCGCCAGCTTGTAGCGCCAAACGATCTGATCTACCTGCTCCACGAACAAGTCTTTCAAGCGGGAGTTGGCGCCGCTGTGTTCGTAGATCTTGTTCTTGGGCAGTACGCGGCCAAACTCCGCTTGCTTGGGGTAGGCGAACAGGGCGCTCATCCCGCCTCCTGGATCACCAGGAAGGTGATGAGTTCGAAGTCGTCCAGGCCCGAGATGGTGTTGGTCAGCGCCGTGGTCTTGCCGCCGGTGAACAGGCTGTCCAGGTCCTTCTCTTCTTTCACCTCGATCATGGAGCGAATGGCCTTGCCCAGTAGGTCGGAGTACACCTGCATCTGTCGGCCCTCGGCGGTCTCGTCGTTGAAGAGTTGGGTGGCTTGCGGTATGGGCTTGTCTTGGCCCTTACAGCAGGTTCGGGCCAAGTCCAGCAGGCGCTTGACCTCGGTGTGGTCGTGCACCACATGGCCTGCCCGGTCGATGTAGACGAGGTAGTACGGGTGCAACCGGTTGTGCTGGTTGACGTTGACACCCGTGTTGCGATTGCGCAGCGTGAAGATGACGCCGGGGTGCAGGCCCATGGCGGGCTTGGCGGGCACCACGGCGTGCATGCCGTTGGGCACGTTGCCTAGCTCGCCATGCTCCTTGACGTAGTTGAGCAAGTCCATGCGGAAGTCGTTGAGGCCGAGGTCGGTGATGGACACACCGGTCTTCAGGTCTTCCAGCTCGATGACTTCCTCTTGCAAGCGGCGCAGCTGCTCCTTGCGATACGACACGTCGTTAGATTGCGCGGACAGCACGTTGTCGTCGCCCGTGGCCGTCACGTCCGCAATCATCATGCGGCTCTCCACCCGGTCTTTGAGGTTGATGTACTCGTCGAGGGTGATGTCGGGCCAGTAGTTGACCAGCTGGATGCTGGTGTTGGGTGAGCCGATGCGGTCCACGCGACCAAACCGCTGGATGATGCGGACAGGGTTCCAGTGGATGTCGTAGTTGATGAGGTAGTCGCAGTCTTGAAGGTTCTGGCCTTCAGAGATGCAGTCCGTGCCGATCAGCAAGTCCACCTCGGCGGGCTCGCCCGGAAGTACCACGGCCTTCTCCTTGGAGCGCGGGGAGAACAGCGTCAGCAACTCCTGGAAGTCGTAGCCCTTCTTGAGCGTGGACTTAGGCGCGCCCTTGCCGGTCACCTTGGCGGTGTGCAGGCCATGGGCTCCTTGCAGCACGGGGGCGAGGTTGGCATAGAGGTAGTCGGCTGTGTCTGCAAAGGCGGTGAAGATCAGCACCTTCTTGTTGCCGGGGTTGATCGGGTGGGCGATCTTCTCCAGCACATGCGACTTGAGGTGTTGGAGCTTGGCGTCGTCCTCGGGCGTGACCTTGTTCATCGAGGCCAGCAGGGTGTCGATGAGTTCGAGGTCGCCTCTCAGGTCGCGTTCCCACGAGGGAAGGTCCATGTCGCCGAGACTGATCTTGACCTTGCCACCGATCTCGCCGGTTTCGTCGTCGAGGATCGGTAGTTCGTCCTCATCACCTTCGAGGTTCGCCAGAACTTCGGTCAGGTCTCCCACGCTGGCTGACGCGCCCGACTGGTTGAAGGCGGCGATCTTCGCCAAGTTGCCTTGGTGATTACGGCGCAAGGCGTTCAAAGTCAGCCGGAACGATTCGACCGAGCTTTCGAGCCGCTTGAGCAGGTTCACTGTCATTAAGGCCTGCAAGCCAGTCTCACGGTCAGCCTGTTTGAAGGTTTGCTTGTTGGCGACCTTGGTGTCGTAGGCCTCTTCGTACTTCTTGAGTCGGCTGGGCAGGATGTAGCTGATCGGCGCGTAGACCGCTAGCTTCAGCAAGGACAGCTGTTCAAAGATTTCGTTGAAGCCCATCACGTCCGTCCGTGTTGTCAGCGGGGCGTGATAAGTCAGGGGCTTGCGACGCTCAGGAAACTGGCCGATGTCCTTGGTGTCGTAGAAGGTCTGAATGTGCTTGCGCGAGCGTGCGATGGTCACGCTGTCCAGCAGTTCGAAGAAGTCGAAGTCCAGCGAGTCGAGGATGGCCCGTGCGGTGCGCTCTTCGGGGGGCAGCTTGGCCCAGCTGTTGAACGCGCCCTGAGCGGCGCGGAAGATTTCTTCGACGCTCTTACTCGTCTTGAGCTTCTTGCTGAGGATTTCAGAGTCGCCCTCGTGGGCAAGCGCCAGCTGATTGCGCAGGTCGGCAAAGCGGTTGTTGACCGGGGTGGCCGAAAGCATCAGCACCTTGGTCTTAACGCCTTCCTTGATGACCTTGTTCATCAGCTTCTGGTAGCGCGTCTCCTTGTCCCTGTAGGCGTCGTTGTTGCGGAAATTGTGGGATTCGTCGATGACCACGAGGTCATAGTTGCCCCAGTTGATCCGGTTCAGCGGCGTACCGAAGGATTCGCCGCTGGTGCGGCTGAGGTCGGTGTGGCAAAGGACGTCGTAGTTGAAACGGTCCTTGGCGAAAATGTTGGTCTTGAGGTTGCGGTTGTAGTTGAGCCAGTTGTCGGCCAGCTTCTTCGGGCACAACACCAGGACCGACTTATTCCGCAGCTCGTAGTACTTGACCACCGCCAGCGCGGTGAACGTCTTGCCCAAGCCCACGCTGTCGGCCAGGATGCAACCGCTGTAGGTTTCCAGCTTGTTGATGATGCCGGTTGCCGCGTCCCGCTGATAGTTGAAGAGCTTCTTCCAGATCAGCGTGTCCTGATAGCCGGTGCGGTCGTTGGGGAGTACGTCCTCGTCGATCTCGTCCAGGAACTCGTTGAAGATGTTGTAGAGCATTAAGAAGTAGACGCTCTCGGGAGAGTTCTCCTGATACACCGAGGCGATGTGCTCGCAAATCTGCGCAGTCACGTCCTCCAGCTTCTCGGGGTCGCTCCAAATCTGGTCGAACAAGCTGAGGTAGGTGGCGGAAAAGGCGGGCTCGTCCATCTTGTTGACGAGGTTGGACACGGCATTGCCTTGCTGGTAGCCGAGGTCCACGGCCGTGAAGCCGTGGAGTGGCATGTAGGCCGTGTCTGCGCCATTGGCCTCGACCACGGCGAAAGGCTGCATGGGCGCCTTGGTGCGGTTGCTCTTGAACCGGGCCTTGCGGCGCATCCAGTCGGCGCACTCCTTGGCAATCGCGCGTTGAGTCAGCTTGTTGCGCAGCTGAATCTCGAACTCGCTGCCGTACAGGCTGCGCTCGCGGTCGAGCTTGGGGATGTGGAATTCCTTCCGCTCTTTACGAAACTTGTCGGTCACCTCGCTGGCCGTGAAGGTGGGGGAGGTGAAGATGAAGCTGAGCTCGTCGATCTTCTCCAACTCGGCTTTCAAGGCCTCGAAGGCGTACATCGAGAAGCAGGAAGCGGCGATCTTCAGCCGTGCCTTGGGCTTCAGCGTCGTCTTGAGGTCGTCACCCAGTAGGCGGGTGATGTTGTCGATCAGTTCCATGGGGCGCTGGAGCAGAAGCCGCCACCCGGCGCATCGGTAACGTTTGGCGCTAAGTCCGCCGTCCAAATGGCTTTGCTGAAGGTTTCATCTTTTGAGTTCATGTTCCTGCCTGGTTCAATGCGGACGACCCGGTCTAGCTGCTGGGCTGGCTCTGGAGCCGCCTCTTCAAACGGGAGGCTGCACTCCAGCGGCCAAGCCACCGAAAAGACAGTGTTCCCAGCCAAACCAGCATCATGGCGGAAATTGCCGAGAGGCCGCGTTGCGCTGGCAACTGGGTAGCCAGGTAGTCCTTCAGGCCAGGATCGCTCAGCAACTCGCAAAGTACCTTCTGGTCGCCCGTCAGAGGTTGACCGTGGCTACCCGGGGCGTTCTTGCATGCGGCAGCAACGACAGGGCTTAGCTTCGAAAAACTGACGGCGCGGTCTTGGGAGACCAGGTAGAAGTTCTTGGATTCCCGGACTTGAATCAGCACTCGGTCGGACCAAGCGATTAAGCCGAACAAGATCGCAAGCAAGACCGCTACGACTGCGACACCGAAGACAGGGAACTGCAGCTTCATCGAAGGCACGGCTTTGGGCTTCAGCGACAGTTCCTGTACGTCGAAAAGCCTGCCGCAGGCCGCCACGTCTGCTACCTCTTCGTCGTGCAGATCCAGCCATTGCTTCAGGGCAGCGAATTGGCGATGCGTGCGAAGGTCCGGGAAGAAGCGGAACCGCAGTTCCATCAGCTCGTTGTGTTGAACCACGAACGCATCGACATCGCTGCCTTCTTTGCGCTACATCCCGGACATCAACTGCCATAGCCTAGCCATGAGCACGCTCGGCGTGCCGGTTCGCTCCCACAGCCACCATGCCAGCGAGAGCCACGCGCCAACGATGACCAGTGCGGTGGGCAGTGATAGCAGGTCGGCCAGACCTTTGACGATTTCTTGATCAACGTGGACTCCCATTGAGATTGAAGACGGTGCGCAGTCTCCGGCGCTACTGGCTCATGGAGTGAGCTAGTGGCAGCCTTCCGCGACGAATCTCGGGGTCCAAGGTGTGGTCTTCGAGTGGTGTTTGAAACAGCGCTGAATCGGCGCGTGGGAGTTTCTGGTGGCAATTGGATTTAATGACATATCCAAGTACGAGCCAACCGTTTTTATGTGGCGCGCCGCTTCCGCTGTATTTATAACTATCGGATTAGTCGATGATTGCGCTGGTTTCCGATATGAAATAAATCTGCATCTGCCGTGAATTATCAGGTTTCCGGTTTTCTGATGTAAAATCAAATTGTGATCTGGCGAATATCTAATTCGCGGAAACCACGAAACCGATGGTGCGGGAAACCGGGGCAATCGCTTCTCGGAGCCGGTCGCTGAGACTGACCTCAGCCGGCAATCTCACTCCGCCACGCCCAACACCCGAAACACCCATGTCCAGCACGCGCATCGCTGACCCGGCGAGGCAGAGCCCTGGGCGCCACCCAACCGAAACCTTGCCATGAACCCAAAGTTCCATCCGGGCCGCGTGGTCGCAACGCGCGGCGCACTGCAGTTACTCGACCGCTTCAACGTCGCCGCGCTTGAGCTGCTCACCCGCCACCTGTCTGGTGACTGGGGCGACCTTGGTGACGAGGACAAGGCGGCCAACGATGCCGCGCTTGCGAATGGTGAGGCCAGGCTGCTATCGGCCTACACGCTGCGCCGAATGGCATACGGCGTGGAGGAGGTCGAACGGCTTTGGCTTGTGACCGAGGCCGACAGAAGTTCATCGTGCCTGATGCTCCCCGAAGAGTACTGACCCTCGTCGCAACAGCGACACCGCCCACCCGCTGACAGCGGCTCACGGGCACCCACTTCCCCAACCTTTCAGCCGACCCAGTTGTCGCATCGCGTCCAGCGAGGCGGAGCTCTGGGCGCTGGTCTTCATCACCCCTTGAGGGATTGCCATGCCAAAACTCGACTCTGCTTGGCTGGTGGCGCCACCGAAGTTCGCCACCGGCTCCTTGACCCTATCGGAGCGAACCATCGCCGCCATGCGCGCGATTCGCGCCAACCCGCTTCACCTGCTGTCGGCGCATGAGGTGTGCGCGCTTGATGACCCGGAGAACGTCCGCGCGCTGGAAGCCGGTGGCAGCGGCCGTATCGAGTCGCTGATCGTCTTTGCAAGCGTGGTCGGCGCCAACGTGCGGTTCTCCAAGTTCTCAGCCGTTACGGACACCAAGGTTCCGGAAACTACGGTCTGCCGTCCCTCGGAGCTGGCGCCATGACCATCACACAGGTCTATGTGTCTGGCATCCGCGCTGAAGGGGAGCTGCAGTACCAGGCTCGCAATGGCAGCAGCACGCGCTGGAGCCCCCTCGCCATGCAGCAGTCGCCGTTGGACCGTGCCTGCGGTGTTCACGCGCTTCTGGTCGGGCTGGCCATCGTGACACATGCGCCGCGTTCCTCGCTAGAGAACCTGGCCGAGGCAAGTCGCGGCCCATGGCGAGCCTTTTGGGAGCTGGCACGAGGCATTTACTTCGAAGGTTCGGCCGCTAAAGACCTGCAGCGATGCGCAGGCGCACTGGAGAACGTGTCCACGCGAGAGGTACGAACGCAAACGCCAGACAAGCTCTATCGAGTCTGCCTGGCGGCCATCGAAGCGGGTGGTGTGCCACTGCTCGATCTAGACGGTCCAGCCATCGCCCATTGGACGGTCGTGCTGGGCGTCGAGTCCAGAGCCGGCAAGCCGAGTGCGTTGTTGTGCCTAGATCCTTCCGTTGGCGCTCCCTGGGCCGCTTTCACCAACGCGCGATTCGACCTCACCCCAGATCGCAAACCGGCTCGCGGCAAGCCTCTTCACAGCTACCGCGACACGGACGGACGGATCAAGCAGGCGCACGGTTACAGCGTCTTGCTGGTGATGCCAAAGCAGCAACCGCCTTGAGCAAGGCCCGAACTGATCGCCCTCGCCACCGAACACCCATTTCACCCCTGAGGTATCCATGAGCATTTCAATGCTGCCAAGTTCTGGCTCGGCAACCCGGCCCACCCCAGAGCCTCCGCGCAAAAGCCGCCGTCTCCGTTCGACTTCACGTGAGGCATATGCGCGCGATCTCGCGCTCTTCGAGCGGTTTGGCGGCAAGTTACCGTGCCAGCCCGCCGACATCGCAGCATTCATCGACAAGCTGCGCACGCGCGTTGCGCCCCGCACTATCTACCGGCGGGTCCACGCGCTCCAAACCTTATGCCGACTTGAGGGCTACCCAAGCCCGATTGACGCAGACATTCGCGTCAAGCTCCGATGGCTACAGCAGGGAAAGCTCCCGCCGAAGGGTGGGCGTCAGCAAGCCCCTGCAAGCACCGGGCGAGCGCCATCACGCAGCGCCAAGCCCATGACGCGGCAGCTTCTGGAGCGAGTTCTCGACGCTGTCTTACGAACAACTCTCGACAAACGCGATGAAGCAATTCTCTTGCTAGGTTTCATGGCCGCACTGAAGCGCGCTCAGCTCGTGGCGCTCAATGTTGCCGACTGCACCTTCACCGCCGATGCACTAATCATTCGTGTGCCAGGTGACCCAGAAGCGGCTGATGAGAAGAGCCGACGCCCGCGGAACGTGGCAGTGCCCAAGACCGAAGGAATGCTGTGTGCTGCTTCCTCGGTCCGACGGCTTGTAGAGCACTTGAATCTTGAGCCAAGCCAGCCCCTGTTCTGCTCTTTCACGCGCGGTGGTGATCCGACTCACCGTCGGCTGGGTGCGGCGTTCGTTGCTAGCGTGGTCAAGCGCCGGCTTTCCGTGGTCGGCATCGAACCCAAGGGCTACTCGGCTGAGTCCCTCCGCGTCGGCCGTCTTGCCGAACTCGGAAAGGGGCGGCT
>JAFLDE010000045.1 GCA_017302655.1 Burkholderiales bacterium | reverse complement strand
GCCCTGCGTGCGGCGCTCGCGCAGCCCAGCCCCGAACTCGCCCCTTTCCTGCAGGCCTTGCTGGACGGCGAGGTGCGAGTGAAGGGCGAGCAGGCTTGGCTGCCGGCACAGAACCCGCCAGCGGACGCCGAGGAGCCCTTGCTGAACAACCGCCTGCGCCGTGAACTCGGCGCGGCGCTGGCGGCCCTCAACCTGAGTGCGGCCGAACCCGCCCAGCGCCGCGCAGCGCTGGCGGTGTTGCGTGACGAGCCCGAGTCCGCGCCGCTGGCGCTGCTCGAACAGGCCTATGCCAAGGAAGGCGACGCGGAGTTGAAGGCCCAGCTCGATGTCTTGCTCGCCGCCGTTCGCCTGGGCAGCCCGGACGCCGCCCAGCGCATCGCTGCCGCCGAGCAACTCGCCCGTTCCAGCGAACCGACCCAGCGCGCGCTGCTGCTCGAGCGCCTCGGTAGCGAGACCGACCCTCAGGTGAAGGCCGCGCTGCAGAAGGCCGCCGATGCGATCCAGCAGCGTTTGGCCTGGGGCGAGCGGGCGCAGCTGCTGTTCAGCGGGCTGTCGCTTGGCAGCATCCTGCTCCTCGCCGCGCTGGGTCTGGCCATCACCTACGGGCTGATGGGCGTCATCAACATGGCCCATGGCGAGCTCCTGATGATCGGCGCCTACGCCACCTGGCTGACCCAGCAGGGCTTCCGCGCCTGGCTGCCGCCGGGCCTGTTCGACTACTACCTGCTCGCAGCGCTGCCGGCCAGCTTCATGGCCGCAGCCCTGGTTGGTGCGGCCATGGAACGAAGCGTCATTCGTCATCTCTACGGTCGGCCGCTGGAAACCCTGCTCGCGACCTGGGGCATCAGCCTGATCCTCATGCAGACCGTGCGCAGCTTGTTCGGGGCGCAGAACGTGGCGGTGGAAAACCCCGCGCTCCTGAGCGGAGGCTGGCAGCTGCTGCCCAACTTCACGCTGCCCTACAACCGGCTCGCCATCCTGGTCTTCGCCGCGCTGGTGGTCATCGGCATGACGCTCTTGCTGACGAAGACGCGCCTGGGTCTTCTGGTGCGTGGCGTGACACAGAACCGCCGCATGGCGGGCTGCCTGGGCGTGAACACCGCGCGGGTGGACCTGATGGCCTTTTCCTTGGGTTCCGGCCTGGCCGGCCTGGCGGGCTGCGCGCTCTCGCAGGTGGGCAATGTGGGCCCGGACCTGGGGCAGGGCACCATCGTCGATGCCTTCATGGTCGTGGTGCTGGGCGGCGTGGGCCAACTGGCCGGCACGGTGTACGCAGGCCTGGGCCTGGGTGTGCTGGGCAAGCTGCTGGAGGGCTGGCAGGGGGCGGTGCTGGCCAAGATCGCGCTGCTGCTGTTGCTCATCCTGGTGATCCAGAAGAAGCCGCAGGGCCTGTTCGCGCTCAAGGGCCGGAGCGCCGAATGACCCCACTGCCGATGGACCGCCACCGCCTGTTCTCTCCCCGAGGCTGGGTGCTGCTGCTTGCCTTCACGCTGGCCCTCGCGATCGGCGTGCCCATGCTGCACCTTGCCGTGCCCGAAAGCTCGGCCCTTCACCTGTCCGAGTTCTACGTGCAGCTGCTCGGCAAGTTCCTTTGCTACGCCCTGTGCGCGCTGGCCATCGATCTGATCTGGGGCTTCACCGGCATCCTGAGCCTGGGCCACGGTCTCTTCTTCGCGCTGGGCGGCTACGGCATGGGCATGTACCTGATGCGGCAGATCGGTCGCGATGGGCAGTACCAGTCCGACCTGCCCGACTTCATGGTCTTCCTGAACTGGAAGGAGCTGCCCTGGCACTGGGCGCTGAGTGACAGCCTCGTCGCCATGCTGTTCCTGGCCGTCGCGGTGCCCGGCCTGCTGGCCTTGGTGTTCGGCTACTTCGCCTTCCGCAGCCGCATCCAGGGGGTGTACTTTTCCATCATCACGCAGGCCCTCACCGTGGCGGCCATGCTGCTCTTCTTCCGCAACGAGACCGGCTTCGGTGGCAACAACGGTTTCACAGACTTCAAACGCATCGCCGGCGTCTCCTTGCAGCTGCCGTGGATGAAGGTGCTGCTGTGCGTGCTGTCGGGTCTGGTGCTGGTGGGCGCGCTGCTGCTGGCGCGCTGGCTCACGCAGAGTCGCTACGGCCGGCTGCTGCAGGCGGTGCGCGACGCCGAGGGCCGCGTGCGCTTCTGCGGCTACGACCCGGTGGCCTACAAAGTATCGGTGTGGACGCTCTCCGCGATGCTGTGCGCCATCGCCGGCGTGCTCTACGTGCCGCAGGTCGGCATCATCAACCCGAGCGAGATGAGCCCCGGGGCGAGCATCGAGATGGCCATCTGGGCGGCGGTGGGCGGCCGTGGCACCCTGGTCGGCCCCATCCTCGGGGCCTTCTTCGTGAACGGGGGCAAGTCGCTGTTCACCCAGTGGTGGCCCGAGGCCTGGTTGTTCGTGCTCGGGGCCTTGTTCATCGCCGTCACCCTGTTCCTGCCGCAGGGCTTGATCGGGTTGATTCGAAAGCTGAAGCGATGACGCCCGACCTCATGGAAGCGGGCTTCGAGGCCCGCACGCGACTGCAGACGCGCATCGAGCACGCCGGCAAGCCCGTCTTCAACCAGGGCGTGGCGCTCTATGTCGACGAGCTCAAGGTCGCCTTCGACGGTTTCCAGGCGCTGGGTGGGCTGTCCCTCACCGTGGGCCTCGGGGAGCTGCGCTGCGTGATCGGCCCCAACGGCGCGGGCAAGACCACCTTGATGGACTGCATCACCGGCAAGACGCGGCCCGACAGCGGCAAGCTCTTCTTCGGCAGCAACCTGAATCTGCGCGAGATGAACGAGCCGCAGATCGCGCTGGCCGGCATCGGTCGCAAATTCCAGAAACCGACGGTGTTCGAGGCGCTCACGGTGCTGGAGAACCTGGAGATGGCGCTGAAGCGCGACCGCCGCGTGCGCGCCAACCTGGCCAGGGGAGAGCGCAGCACCCGGCTGGATGCGCTGCTGGCTCGGGTGGGCCTGGAGGCCGAGGCGGCGCGCCCTGCCGGCCTGCTGAGCCATGGCCAGAAGCAGTGGCTGGAGATCGGCATGCTGCTCGCCCAGGACCCGGTGCTGCTGCTGCTCGATGAGCCCGTGGCCGGCATGACGGACGAGGAAACCGAGCGCACGGCGGAGCTGTTCCTGAGCCTGGCCGGCGAGCACTCGCTGCTGGTGGTGGAGCACGACATGCCCTTCGTCGCTCAACTCGCCGGCCACGAGCGAACGGTGACCGTGCTGCATGAGGGCAGGGTGCTGGCTGAGGGGCGGATGAACGACGTGCAGAGCAACGAGCAAGTCATCGAGGTCTATCTTGGCAGGTGATCTGGCCTCTGGTCTCCCTTCGGTCGCCGCCTTGCAGGGCGCGCCTGGGCAGAGCCCCTGCCCTTCGGCAGGCACTGAGGGTTCTCAGGACCCTCAGAGTCCAGCCTCAGCCCCGCACGCGGACGCGCGGCCGCTTGGGGGCGGTCCGGCGCCGGTTGCACCCCTCCTCGTCGTGGAGGATCTCCACCAGCACTACGGTGGGGCGCACATCCTGCGCGGCATCAGCTTCGCGGTGCGGGCTGGCGAGGTGACGGTCATCCTCGGGCGCAACGGCGTGGGTAAGACCACGCTGCTGAGAAGCCTGATGGGCGTGGTGCCGGTCACCAGCGGTCGCATCACGTTCGAAGGGAAGGATCTTTCCAAGTTGCGCAGCCATCAGCGGGTGAAGGCCGGCCTGGGCTACGTGCCGCAGGGCCGCGAGATCTTTGCCCGGCTGACGGTGCAGGAGAACCTGCTGATGGGTCTCTCGCCTCAGCCGTCAGGGACGCCCTTGCCCCCCGAGTTGTTCACCCTGTTCCCGGTGCTGCAGCAGATGCTGCACCGCCGCGGCGGCGACCTGAGCGGCGGGCAGCAGCAACAGCTGGCCATCGCGCGGGCCTTGGCCGGCGCGCCCAAGGTGTTGTTGCTGGACGAGCCGACCGAGGGCATCCAGCCCAGCGTCATCAAGGACATCGGCCGGGTCATCCGCCACCTGGCCAAGGAGCGCGGCATGGCCGTCGTGCTGGTCGAGCAGTTCTACGACTTCGCCGCCGACCTGGCCGACCAGTACCTGCTGCTGCAGCGCGGCGAGGTGGTCTTGCAAGGAGCTGGCCGCGACATGGCGGCGAATGCGGTCCGTGAACGCATGGCGCTTTGAGCCCCGTGGCGCCTCGCCGCATGGGGTCGGGCAGAGTACACCCCACCCCCGGAGGCTGGCACTGTCGCTAAAGTCCCGCCATGGATGACGATATCGACGACGGGACAGCTGTCGCTCCGCGCAAGCCTCGCAAGGGCCTGTACGTGCTGCCGAATCTGTTCACGCTGGCCGCCCTGTTCGGGGGGTTCTACGCCATCGTGATGGCCATGAACGGCCGATTCGAGAACGCGGCGATCGGCATCTTCTGCGCGATGGTGCTGGACAGTCTGGATGGACGCGTGGCGCGGATGACGGGCACCCAGAGTGCGTTTGGCGAGCAGATGGACAGCCTGTCGGACATGGTCAGCTTTGGCGCTGCCCCGGCCCTGGTGGTCTACGAATGGGCGCTGCGCGACTTCGGCAAGCTCGGCTGGATCGTCGCCTTCGTCTACTGCGCCTGCGCGGCCCTGCGCTTGGCGCGCTTCAACGTGAACACCGGAGTGGTGGACAAGGCCTGGTTCCAGGGCCTGCCCAGCCCGGCGGCGGCGGCGCTGGTGGCTGGTGCGGTGTGGGTGTCGGTGGATGCCGGCTGGAACCCGCAGCAGCTGCGCTGGCTCGAATGGGTGATGCTGGGCATCACGGCCTACGCAGGCCTCACCATGGTGACCAACGCGCCGTTCTACAGCTTCAAGTCCTTCAGCCTGAAGCGGTCGGTGCCCTTTGCCTTGCTGGTGGCTCTGGTGCTGCTCATTGCGCTGGTGTCCAGCCATCCACCCATCGCGTTGTTCGCGCTGTTCTGCTGTTATGGCCTTTCCGGTTACATCGAATACGGGCGGCGCAAGTGGAAGGGCCGGCATGCCAGCTTGATCGCGACCAGCACCGATGAGCCTGACGAAGCTGGACTCCACTGACCGCGAAAGCGAGCCCTGCTACATTCGCGCCATGTTCTCGTACGCCCTGCTGCTACTAGGCCCCCGTCACCGGGTGCGATGAACGCTGCGCGGCTCAGAAAGCCGCCGACTTCCCCAACGCAACCCGCCCAGCAACGCTCGGCGGGTTTTGTATTTTCTGGAGCTGAACATCATGGCCGACTCGCTGATCATCTTCGACACCACCTTGCGCGACGGCGAACAGTCGCCCGGCGCTTCGATGACCAAGGACGAGAAGCTGCGCATCGCGCGGCAGTTGGAGCGGCTGCGGGTGGACGTCATCGAAGCCGGCTTCGCCGCCTCCAGCCCGGGGGACTTCGAGGCCGTGAAGGCCATCGCCGCCGCGGTGAAGGACAGCCGCATCTGCTCGCTGGCGCGCGCCAACGACCGGGACATCAGCCGCGCTGCCGAGGCCTTGAAGGGCGCCAACGCGGCACGCATCCACACCTTCATTGCCACCAGCGAGTTGCACATGGAGAAGAAGCTGCGCATGACGCGTGAGCAGGTGCTGGAGCAGGCGCGGCTGGCGGTGCGCTTCGCCCGGAACCATTGCGGCGACGTGGAGTTCAGCCCCGAGGACGGCTACCGAAGCGACCCGGACTTCCTCTGCCGGGTGCTGGAGGCGGTGATTGCCGAAGGCGCGACCACGCTGAACATTCCCGACACGGTGGGCTATGGCATTCCGGAGTTGTATGGGCAGTTCATCGCCGACCTGCGCCGCCGCGTGCCCAACAGCGACAAGGCGATCTGGAGCGTGCACTGCCACAACGACCTGGGCATGGCGGTCGCCAATTCGTTGGCCGGCGTGAAGATTGGCGGTGCGAGGCAGATCGAATGCACGATCAACGGCTTGGGCGAGCGCGCCGGCAACTGCTCGCTCGAAGAGGTGGTGATGGCGGTGAAGACGCGCCGCGACCACTTTGGCCTGCAGGTCAACATCGACACCAGCCAGATCGTCGCCGCCTCGCGCCTGGTCAGCCAGACCACCGGTTTCGTGGTGCAACCGAACAAGGCGGTGGTGGGCGCCAATGCCTTCGCGCATGCCAGCGGCATCCACCAGGACGGCGTCCTGAAGGCCCGAGACACCTACGAGATCATGCGCGCCGAGGATGTGGGCTGGGCGACCAACAAGATCGTGCTGGGCAAGCTCAGTGGTCGCAACGCGTTCAAGCAACGCTTGCTACAACTCGGAATCGAACTGGAAAGCGAAACCGAACTGAACGAAGCTTTTGCGCGCTTCAAGGACCTCGCCGACCGCAAGGCGGAAGTGTTTGACGAAGACATCCTGGCACTGGTGCAGGACGAGCAGGCCGAACAGGTCGGCGAGCACTTCCACTTGGTCAGCCTGGCGCAGCGCAGTGAGACCGGAGAGCGCCCCCATGCTCGCGTGGTGTTTGCGGGAGGTGGTCAGGAGTTCATGGCCGAGAGTGACGGCAATGGGCCGGTGGATGCCTGCGTGCGAGCCATCGAGAGCCAGGTTCAGAGCGGTGCCGAGTTGCTTCTATTCGGAATCAACGCGCTCTCCAGCGGCTCCAGCGAGAGCCAGGGCGAAGTAAGCATGCGCCTGCAACTGGGCGGCCGGGTGGTGAACTCGGTCGGCTCTGACCCGGACATCATTGTGGCCAGCGCCAAGGCGTACCTGAACGGTCTGAACAAGTTGCGCGCCAAGGGCGAACGAGTGGCGGCGCAAGGGTGAACGACGCGGCTCATGGCGCCATCGTGTCCGAACCGGGACGGACATGGCCTCACGGATCGACAGGGCCCATTCATTCGTGACAGATTGCACAGCCAGCCTCAGGTTCATCCCCTAAGTGTTTGTGCGGAATGAACTTTAGGTGAGACCCTTACACTGTCGTCCGGTTACGGAGGGTTAGCGGATGCGTTGGTTGGCTTCGATGATGGTGGCCTTGGCGTTGGCGTCGGGTGACGTCGGCTTGAGCTTGCAGCAGGCACAGGCGAAGGCGCAGCAGGTGAAGAAACCCGCGGCCCAGAAGTCGAGTCCGAAGACCACTGGTGCCAAGGCGCCCAAACGTGCGCAGCCCCGGAAGGCGAAGGCCGTACCTCGCGCATCGGTGCGTGCACGTTCGGCCGTCAAGTCACGATCGTTCGCGCCGGCTCGCCCCTCTTTCGGTCAGCTCTATGGCTTGCAGCAGACTGACGATCCCCTTGATCTGAAGTCCAGCGTGGCCTTGGTGATGGATCAGGACACCGAAGAGGTGCTTCTGGCCAAGAACGACAACGCGGTGCTGCCGATCGCGTCCATCACCAAGCTGATGACGGCCCTGGTGGTGAGCGAGGCGCATCAGCCGATGGACGAGTTGATCACCATCACCCAGGACGACGTGGACACCGAGAAGGGCACTCGCTCCCGCTTGAAGGTGGGCACCCAGCTCACGCGCGGCGAGTTGATGCACCTGGCGCTGATGTCTTCTGAGAACCGTGCCGCGCATGCGCTGGGCCGTGCCTACCCAGGGGGACTGAAGGCGGCCGTGCAGGCCATGAATGCCAAGGCGCAACTGCTGGGTATGACAGGCACCAGTTATGTCGAACCGACCGGCCTTTCGCCCGCGAACCAAAGCAGCGCTCACGACTTGGCGCGCTTGGTGAAGACGGCCTATGACGTCCCCTTGATCCGCGACCTGTCCACATCCACCGGCGCCACCGTTCGAGTGGGGCGCCGCGACGCCCAGTTCGGCACCACCAATGGCTTGGTGAAGAACCCGATCTGGGACATCGGTCTGCAGAAAACTGGGTACATCAGCGAGGCCGGTCAGTGCCTGGTGATGCAGGCGCAACTGGCAGGCCGACGGCTGGTGATGGTGTTCCTTGACTCCGCGGGCAAGTACAGCCGTATTGGGGACGCTGAGCGGGTGCGCCGTTGGCTACAGGGCGCCGGCAACGCCGATCAGCGCGCCACGCTCTGATGACCAAGGGCCGCTGAGATCGTAGCGGCCACTTCCTTCAGCCGAGCTTCCCAGGCTTCCTCCAGTCGATCGGCGGGTGCCGAGATGGAGAGCCCGGCCACCAGCTTGCCGTGGTCGTCATGGATGCCGGCGGCCATGCAGCGAACGCCCAACTCCAGTTCTTCTTCATCGCGGGACACGCCTCGCACGCGGATCTGCGCCAACTCCCGCTCCAGACGCGGTAGCTCGGTGATGCTGTTGCGCGTGTGCCCGGCTAGACCGGTGCGAAGTGCATAGGCGCGCACACGGGCTGGGTCGTCGGCGGCCAGGAAGAGCTTGCCTACCGAGGTCAAGTGCAGCGGCGCCCGGCCGCCCACGGCACGCACCACCTGCATGCCGCTGCGCTCGCTGTAGCTTCGTTCGATGTAGACGATCTCATCGCCCTGTCGCACCGAGAGATTGATCGGCTGGTGCGTCAGGCGGTGCAGTTCGCGCATCAGTGGCAATGCCGTGTCTCGCACGTCCAAGCGCGCTTTCACGAGATTGCCGAGTTCCAGCAGGCGCATGCCAAGGCGGTAGGCGCCAGGCTCGGGGCGGTCGACGAAGCGCCCGATGGTCAGGTCGTTGAGGATGCGGTGCGCGGTGCTGGGATGCAGGCCGGTGGCTTTGGCAAGCTCCTTCAGCGGCACCGGGTCGGGGTGTGCGGCCAGTTCGTCAAGCAACGCGTAAGCGCGCTCCAACACTTGAACGACAGGGGTGGCGGGGGCGGTGGATCGGTCCTTCATGTTGGGCCGATTGTGCCCAGCAGGTGTGCCACGGCGGCCAAACCGCTGCGTATCGCGCCTTCGAGCGTGGCAGGGTAGGGGCCGTGCACGTAATCGCCGGCTGCCGCCAACCCGGGGCGGAGCGCCTGCGGGGGACGTGCCAGGCCGGCAACGCAAGCGAAAGTGGCTCGGCGATCCGCGTGCTGGTTGACGCGCCGCGCCTCGTGCAGCGAGGGAAGCTGTGTCTTCACCTGCCCCTCCATGCGTTCGGCCAGCCGCTGAAGCCCGTCTCCCAGCTCTGTCGCCACCGCGCTGGCGACGGCCACATAGCGGCCGTCGCCGTGGATGTCGAATACGAATTGTGCAGGGGCGCCGCGCAGCGCCACCATGGGTGCTGGCAGACGAGGGCCGCCAGGCAAGAGCAGTTCTACCGTGGCGATGGCCTCGTGGCGCAACGGCCAGCGGGCCCAGTCGGGTGCGGCATGGGCGGCCAGCCGCTGAGCCTCCTGGGCACTGGTGGCCAGCACGATGGCGTCGCCCTGCCAGTCGTCGCAGGCCCAGCCAGGTTCCATAGCCCGCAACTGCTGCGCGCGACGACCAAGCTCCACGTTCACGTCCCGCGCACGCAGCCAGTCCAGCGCCGGATCCGGCAGCAGGGCTTGCAGAGGCGCTCTGGGCAGGAGCAAGTCAGAGCCTCCGGAGCCGCCGAAGAGGGCATCGCGCAGCACGCGAAGGAAGACTTGCGCGCTGGCCTCCACCATGCGCGTGTTGAGCGCTGCCACGCACAGGGGCTCCACCAGTTCCTCGCGAACGGAAGCGGGAAGACCTTGGCACAGTCTCGCCACGCTCCAGTCTTCGGGGCAACGCAGGCCGCGCAGCGCGAGCTTGGCGCCCCAGGCAGCCAGGCCCAGGCGCTCGTGCCAGCCCCAGCCGGTGTGGCCTTGAACCGCACCAAGGGCCGCGCGCAGTGGTCCGCCGCGTCCCCAGCGCAGGCCCTGGCCTTGTGCGTCTACCAAGGTGAGCGGCAGGCGCTGCAGCAGCGCCTCGGGATCGGCGCCAACTTCGCGCATCAGCTCCAAGGTGTCCCGATAGGCGCCGATGAGGATGTGTTGGCCGCTGTCCAGCCACAGCCCGTCGGCCTGCCAGCTGCGTGCGCGGCCGCCGGCTTGGGCGGCCATCTCCCACAACGTGACCTCTGCGCCGTGCTGGACGGCACGTACGGCGGCCGCCAGGCCGGCCCAGCCGCCGCCGATCACCAGCAGCTTCACGCCTAGCGGCCTCGCCAGTTGGTCTTCATGGCGATCCACAGCTTGCGCAAGGGCGTGAGCGCGATGCGCTGGTGCAGCACCTGAAAGCCCGTGGATTCCACCTCGCGCAGGAGCGCGCGATAGATGTTGGCCATCATCAGGCCGGGCTTCTGCGAGCTGCGGTCTGCCTCGGGCAGCATGGCCATGGCCTCGTCGTAGCAGCGGTGGGCGCGTTCGGCTTGAAAGCGCATCAGCGCCAGGAATCGATCGCTGTAGCCCCACGGGGACTCGCGCCGCAGCAACTCGGCGGCCGTGACGCCGAACTGCTGCAACTCGCTCATGGGAAGGTAGATGCGGCCGCGGCGGGCGTCGTCGCCGACGTCACGGATGATGTTGGTCAACTGGAGCGCAAGGCCAAGGCGGTGTGCGTAGTGCACGGTCGCCGCGTCGGTGCGGCCGAAAATGCTGCTGGCCACCTCGCCGACCACGCCGGCCACCAAATGGCAATAGCGTTGCAGGCCGGGGTAGTCCAGGTAGCGCGACTGCCGCAGGTCCATCTCGCAGCCCTCGATGACTTGCAGCAAGTGCTCCGCCCGGATGTCGAATCCAGCCGTGTGCGGCATCAGGGCCTGCAGCGCTGGGTGGTTTGGCTGGCCCTGAAAGGCCTGTTGCACCTCGCCGCGCCACCAGGCCAGCTTGGTGGAGGCCACGCCGGCGTCCTGCACTTCGTCCACCACGTCGTCCACCTCGCGACAGAAGGCGTAGAAGGCGGTGATGGCCTCGCGCCGGGGGGCGTCGAGGAACTGGAAGGCGTAGTAGAAGCTGGAGCCGCTGGCGGCGGCCTTCTGCTGAGCGTACTGGGCCGGTGTCAACGCTGCGCTCCGTCGCGATGGCGCAGCGCTCGAGCGAGCAGCAGCGGGGCATCCCAGATGCGGAGCCGGGGACGGTGCAGCAGGGTGGCATGTTGCATGGCGCGGATTCTCTCTGCGACCCGATGACCTCCCTCGATCACCAAGCGCAGCTCGATGCCCAGTCGGCCACCCACGCGCCGAGGCAGTGGCCGTCCCTCGTTCATCAGCGACACGGCCCAGTCCAGCAGCTCGGCCACACAGGCGGCCAGCTCGGGGCTGTGCTTTCCGCGCAGCACGGTGGCGGGATCCACGCCATGGCGCGACAGGTCGCTGGCCGGCAGGTAAAGGCGCGGCTTTCGGACATCGACGCCGAGGTCTTGCCAATGGTTGATGAGTTGCAGGGCGGTGCAGATGGCATCGCTCTGGCGCAAAGCATCGGCATCCGTCACGCCGACCAGGTGAAGCAGCAGGCGGCCGACCGGGTTGGCGGAGCGACGGCAGTAGTCGAGCAGTTCGGAACGGTCCCGGTAGGCATGCCCTTTGCAGTCCTGCTCGAAGGCGGAAAGCAGATCGAGCAGCAGGGGCTTGGGCAGCGCATGTGCCCTCATGGCCTCGGCCAGAGGTTCCGCCCAATCCGCGGTCGGATCCACCCGATGCGGCAGGGCCAGCAATTGCTCGCGCATCCGAGCCAGAGCCGCCAGGCGGACGGCGGGGCTGGCTTGACCTTCGTCGGCCACGTCGTCGGCGGTTCGGGCGAAACGGTAGATGGCCAGGATGGGCGGCCGCAAGCTGGGAGGACAGAGCCAGGAGGCAACGGGGAAGTTCTCTTGGCGGTGGCGTTGGTCGGCGGGCACGCGGCATTGTCTGCGTGTCATGAATGCATCGCTTCCATGGAGCGCAGCAACCCCGCAGGTAGGATGCCGTGCCCAAGGACAGCGAACGAATCCGACGAGGTGCTCATGACGAAGTGGTGGACGCGTGGCGGCGTGTCGATGCTCGCGCTGTTGACGCTGGCCGCTTGCGGTAAGAAGCCAGCGGACACGGTGCCTGAACGTGCAGTGCGCACGCTGGTGCTGGAAGCCAGCGAGGCCGGAGAAGAGCGTGAGTTCGCGGGTGAACTGCGAGCGCGCAGTGAATCTCGCTTGGGCTTTCGTGTGCCCGGCAAGGTCCTTGAACGCAAGGTGGGACTGGGTGACTCTGTCAGGCAAGGGCAGGTGTTGATGCGGCTGGACCCGGCTGACCTGCAATTGGCGGCGGAAGCTGCGCAGGCCGCGTTGCGAGCAGCGAAGACGCAACGCGATAGCCAGGCAGCAGACATGAAGCGCTTTCGCGATCTGCACGCGCAGGGCTTCATCAGCGCGGCGGAGCTGGAGCGGCGCAACGCGGGTTACGAGGCGGCCCAGGCACAGTTTGAACAAGCCCGCGCTCAGGCCCGAGCACAGAACAACCAGGCCGAGTACGGCGAGCTGAAGGCTGATGCCACGGGCGTCATCACCAGCGTGGACGCCGAGCCCGGCACCGTGGTGGCAGCGGGCACGCCTGTTTTGCGCCTGGCGCAGGACGGTGCCCGCGATGTCGTGTTCCATATGCCCGAGCACGAGGTGGCGGCGCTGCGCGACTTGGCCGGCAAGGGCCGGCTCAGCGTGCTCGTGGCCGGGCAAGTGCAAGACATCCCTGCGAAGTTGCGCGAGGTCGCCCAAGCGGCCGATCCGGTCACCCGCACATTCCTTGTGAAGGCGGATATTGGAGTGCAGCCGAGCCTACGGATCGGGCAAACAGCGCGGGTGTTGCTCAGCACGCCGAAGACGGCTGGCGCCGTGCGGCTGCCGATGTCGGCGCTGCTGGAAAGCAAGGGGCAGGCGCAGGTCTTCGTGCTGGACGCAGCGACCATGACGGTGCGCTTGCGTCCGATTGAGGTGGCCGGGGCCGAGGGCGCTGAGGTGCTGGTAGCGGGTGGCTTGTCGGCGCGGCAGGAGGTGGTGACCGCCGGCGTGCATGTGTTGCGCGATGGCGAGAAGGTGCGTCGCTACGGCGCGGCTCCGGCAGCCGCAGCTGCTTCGCGCTGATGCCGGCATGAGCACGCCAACCAGTTCCAGCGGCAGCGGCCGCTTCAATATCTCTCGGTGGGCGCTTGAGCACCCCTCGCTGACCCGCTACCTGATGGCAGTGCTGCTGGTGGTGGGCGTGGCCGCCTACTTCCAGCTGGGCCAGGACGAGGATCCGCCCTTCACCTTCCGTGCGATGGTGGTGCAGTCCTTCTGGCCGGGCGCCACTGCGCAGCAGATGGCCGATCAGGTCACCGACAAGGTGGAGCGCACGCTGCAGGAGGTGGCCTACGCCGACAAGATCCGCTCCTTCACCAAGCCTGGGGTCTCGCTGACCATCTTTCAGCTCAAGGACAGCGTGCCGGCACGCGATGTGCCCAACAGCTTCTACCAAGTGCGCAAGAAGATCGGCGACATGCGGCACACGCTGCCGCAGGGTGTGCTCGGTCCGCAGTTCAATGACGAGTTCGGGGATGTCTACGGCTCGATCTACGCCCTGAGTGGCGATGGATTCAGTGCCGAGGATCTGCGCCGACAGGCAGAGATCGTCAGGGCCCGCCTGCTGCGCGTGCCCGATGTGGCCAAGGTCGAGCTGTTCGGCGTACGCCCGGAGCGGGTGTACGTGGAGATTTCGCACAAGCGACTTTCTCAGATGGGCATCGACCTATCCGCCGTCATCGCGCAGCTCAACGCGCAGAACGCGGTGGAAGGTGCAGGCCTTCTCAATCTGGTTGAGGGCAATGTGGGCGTGCGCATCGACGGCCAGTTCGCGGGTTTGGACGATCTGCGCGAGTTGCCCATTCGTGCGCAGAACCCCGCCACCGGCGCGGTCAGCTTTATCCGTTTGGGCGACCTGGCCACGGTGACTCGCGGCTACGCCGAGCCACAAGGGGTCACCGTCCGCCACCAAGGCCGAGAGGTGGTGGCGCTGGGCGTGTCGATGGCCAAGGGTGGCGACATCATTCGATTGGGCAAGCAACTCAGCGCTGCGACGGCCGAACTTGTCCCCACGCTACCGGCCGGCGTGCAACTCGAACGGGTCCAGGACCAGCCAGAGGCGGTGAAGCGTTCGGTCGGTGAGTTCGTCACGGTGCTGGTGGAGGCCGTGGTGGTCGTGTTGGCCGTCAGTTTCATCAGCCTGGGGCTTCATACGCGCCCCCTGCGCATCGACATCTGGCCCGGCTTGGTGGTCGGCATCACCATCCCGTTGGTTCTGGCGATCACCTTCGTCACCATGTTCTATTGGGGCGTCGGTCTCCACAAGATTTCCTTGGGTGCGCTCATCATTGCGCTCGGCCTTTTGGTGGACGACGCCATCATTGCCGTCGAGATGATGGTGCGAAAGCTGGAGGAGGGGCATGACAAGCTGCATGCCGCGACCTTTGCTTACGAGGTCACGTCGATGCCGATGTTGACCGGCACGCTGATCACGGCCGTCGGCTTCCTGCCCATCGCGCTGGCGCAGTCGGCGGTGGGGGAGTACACCTTTGCGATCTTTGCCGTCACGGCGGCAGCGCTGGTCATCTCCTGGTTCGTGTCGGTGTACTTCGTGCCCTACCTTGGGGCGCTCCTGTTGCGCACCCGCCCCTCGCAGCCAGGCGAGGCACATGAGCTGTTCGACACGCCGTTCTACACACGCTTGCGCGCGCTGGTGCTCTGGTGCGTGACGCACCGTGGCAAGACCATCGCTGCCACCGCGCTGATCTTCCTGCTGGGCCTGGCGGGCATGGGCAAGGTGCAGCAGCAGTTTTTCCCGGACAGCAGTCGCCCTGAAATCCTTGTCGACCTGTGGCTGCCGGAAGGCTCACCCATCCAGCAGACCGAGCAACTGGCCAAACGATTCGAGCAGCGCATGCTCAAGGAGCCCAGTCTGCAGGCCGTGACAGCCTGGGTGGGGGAGGGTTGGCCGCGCTTCTACCTGCCGTTGGACAACATCTTCCAGAACTCCAACGTCACGCAGTTCGTGCTCTTGCCCAAGACCTTGCAGGATCGGGAGGCGCTTCGGCAGCGACTGCCGGCCTTGCTGGCCTCTGAGTTCCCTGAAGCTCGCGGTCGCGTGAAGCTGCTGCCCAACGGGCCGCCGGTGCCCTACCCGGTGATGTTCCGCGTCATCGGCCCCGAGCCGGCGCAACTGCGCCGCTGGGCGGACGAAGTGAAGGCCGTGGTGGCAGCCAATCCGAACATGCGCGGCACCAACGACAACTGGAACGAGTCCATCAAGGTGCTGCGCCTGAAGGTGGATCAGGACAAAGCGAGAGCGCTCGGGGTGAGCAGCCAAAGCTTGGCGCAGGCCTCTCGCACCGTGCTGTCAGGCAGCACGATCGGGCAGTTCCGCGAGGGCGACCGGCTGATCGACATCGTGTTGCGCCAGCCGCTGGACGAGCGCAATGCGCTCACCGACCTGTCCAACGCCTACGTGCCGACCGCCAGCGGGCGCAGTGTGCCGTTGACGCAATTGGCCGAACTTAGTTTTGGTTTCGAGCCCGGAGTGATCTGGCGCGAGGGCCGCCAGTACGCGATCACGGTGCAGGGCGATGTCGCCGAAGGTTTGCAAGGGGCGACCGTCACGGCGCAACTTTGGCCCACGCTGCAGGAAGTGCAGCGGCGCATGCCCGATGGCTACCGCATCGAGGTGGCTGGTGCAGTGGAAGAAAGCAGTCGCGGTCAAGGTTCAATCGCAGCCGGTGTGCCGTTGATGCTGTTCCTCACCTTCACCCTGCTGATGCTGCAGCTTCAGAGCTTCTCACGCAGCATGCTGGTCTTCCTGACCGGGCCCCTGGGCATCGCCGGGGTGGCCGGAGCTTTGTTGCTGTTGAATCGCCCGTTTGGCTTCGTGGCCCTGCTCGGCGTGATCGCCCTGATGGGCATGATCATCCGCAATTCGGTCATTCTCATCGACCAGATCGAGCATGAGCGCGCGCGCGGCGTGCCGGCCTGGAGTGCCATCGTGGAGTCGGTGGTGCGGCGTTTCCGGCCGATCGTTCTCACTGCGGCAGCGGCCGTGCTGGCCATGATTCCGCTCAGCCGAAGCGTGTTCTGGGGGCCGATGGCGGTGGCCATCATGGGTGGTTTGATCGTCGCCACCGTGCTGACTCTGCTGGCGCTGCCGGCGATGTACGCCGCCTGGTTCCGGGTGCCGGTGCCTAAGCGCTGACCGTCCCGGTCCGTGCTTCCCGGATTGGCAGGTTGATCAGCGCGGCAGCGGTGGCCAGCACGATGTCGGCCCACCACATCGCGTCGTAGTTGCCCCAGCGAACGAAGGCCAAGCCTCCCATCCAGGCGCCCAGGAAGCCGCCGATCTGGTGCGAAAGCAGGGTCATGCCGAAGAGCGTGGCCAGGTAGCGCGTGCCGAACAGCTTGCCGACCAGACCGGCAGTGGGGGGCACGGTGGCCAGCCAGGTCAGGCCCAGGGCAGCGGCGAACAGGTAAAAGGTCAGCGGTGTCTTCGGCGCGGCCAGGTACAGCGCAATCGCAATGGCTCGTGAGCCGTACATCCAGAACAGGATGTACTTCATGCGGTAGTGGTTGCCCATCGCGCCAGCGGCCAGGCTCCCGGCGATGTTGGCGATGCCGATCACGGCGAGCGACGTGGCCGCGACATTGGCCGAGAGACCGCAAAGTGCCACTTCACCCGGCAGGTGCGTGACCAAGAAGGCAATGTGGAAACCGCAGGTGAAGAACCCAAGGTGCAGGCACCAATAGCTTCGGTCCTGGAAGGCGATCCGAAGTTGCTCGCGCATGCCCATGCCTGCGCTGGCGGCAAGAGGCGCAGGCGCCTTGCCTCCCAGTTTGAAGGCCAGGGGAATGGTGGCCAAGCTCAGCAGCGCCAAGGTCCACAGGGCCTGCATCCAGCCGAAGATCGCGATCAGCGCCTGGTTCAGCGGCGCGAAGACGAACTGCCCAAAGCTACCACCGGCATTGATGAATCCCGAGGCAAATGCCCGGCGCTCTGGGGCTAGCCGTTGCGCCGCGGCTCCGATCAAGATGGAAAAACTACCCGCGCCCGCGCCGGCAGCGGTCAGGAAGCCCAGGCTGACGATCAGACCCCATTCCGTGCTCATGAAGGGCGTGAGCGCCAGGCCACCAGCCAGCAGCATGCCACCCCAGACCAGCACCGGAGTGGGTCCATAGCGATCCGCGAGGGCGCCAAAGACCGGCTGCGACGCCCCCCAGAAGAACTGACCGACGGCCAGCGCGAAACTGATGCCGACCAGGCTGACGCCTGTGCTGGCTTGCATCGGCGATACGAACAACCCCATGGACTGCCGAGCGCCCATCGTGATCATCAGGATGGCTGAGGCGATCAGGACCAGGGGCCAGAAGGCAGCAGACGGTGACTTGAACTCAGGATTCATGCTCTCCACTTGGTTCAAGGGTGAGGCAGGCCTCGCCCATGATGTCAATGTCGTAGGGATTCTCTGCGCGCGGGCCTCGTGCCGCCCCGCCAGCATGTCACCAGGATCTGCTTGCCCGCCAAACTCAGGCGAGCCGCTAGAATTGCCGGTTCGCCGAATTCGGATCGGCTGCGACCCAGGTTGCAGTTGGCCTCCAATCCACGGGCGCGGGTGGCGAAATTGGTAGACGCACCAGGTTTAGGTCCTGACGCCTTCACCGGCGTGCCGGTTCGAGTCCGGCCCCGCGCACCACCGTGTTCTTCTTCTATTGGCTCTTGAGTTCCTGCTATGGCCGTCACCGTTGAAACCCTTGAAAAGCTCGAACGCCGCATCACGCTGACCCTGCCGGCCAGCGCGGTGGGCGCCGAGGTTGAGTCCCGCCTGAAGAAGCTGTCGCGCACCGTCAAGGCCGATGGCTTCCGCCCCGGCAAGGTGCCGATGAGCTTCGTGGCCCAGCGCTACGGCCAATCGGTTCAGTACGAAGTCATCACCGACCAACTGGGCCAGGCCTTCGCTCAGGCCGCCAGCGAAGCCAAGCTGCGCGTGGCCGGCACGCCCAGGCTGTCTCAGAAGGAGGGTGGCAGCCAGACCGAGATGGCGTTCGACGCCACCTTCGAGGTCTATCCCGAAATCAAGATGGGTGACCTGAGTGCGGTCGAGATCGAGCGTGTGAGTTCGGAAGTGACTGAAGAAGCGGTTGACCGCACGGTCGAGATTCTGCGCAAGCAGCGTCGCACCTTCGCGCAGCGTGGTGCTGCTGATGCGGCCCAGGATGGTGACCGTGCCACCATCGATTTCGAAGGCAAGATCGACGGCGAGCCCTTCCAAGGTGGCAAGGCCGAAGCGTTCCAGTTCATGCTCGGCGAGGGCCAGATGCTGGAAGCTTTCGAGAAGGCTGTCCGTGGCATGAAAGCCGGCGAAAGCAAGACTTTTCCGCTGACCTTCCCAGAGGACTACCACGGCAAGGATGTGGCCGGCAAGGAAGCCGACTTCCTGGTGACGGTGAAGAAGATCGAGGCCCAGCATCTGCCCGAGGTCAACGATGCCTTTGCCAAGAGCCTGGGCATCAAGGAAGCCACCGTTGAAGGGTTGCGTGCCGACGTGCGCAAGAACCTGGAGCGCGAGGTCAAGTTCCGCGTGCTGGCCCGCAACAAGGCGGCCGCCATGGAGGCCCTGATCAAGGTGGCCGAACTCGACCTGCCCAAGGCGCTGGTTGAAGACGAGCAGAACCGCTTGGTGGCCGACTTCCGCGAGCGCTTGAAGAGCCAGGGCCTGAAGGATGCCGACCAGGTACCGGTGCAGGGCGAGATGTTCACGCCCCAAGCCGAGCGCCGCGTGCGCCTGGGTCTGATCGTGGGCGACCTGGTGCGCGCCCAGAATTTGCAGGCCAAGCCGGAGCAACTGCAGGCGCACATCGAAGAACTCAGCCAAAGTTATGAAAAGCCGGCTGAAGTGATGCGTTGGTACCTCACGGACCGTCAGCGCATGGCCGAGGTGGAAGCTGTGGTGGTGGAGAACAACGTCACCAACTACGTGCTGAACACCGCCAAGGTCAGCGACAAGGCGCTGGCCTTCGACGAGCTGATGGCACAGGCCAACGGCTGACCACTAAGGGCTTGCTCCAAGGGCGCCGTACCGTGAGGGTCGGCGCCCTTGTTGTTTAATGCCGGCGTCACTTTGATCGAGATCCCATGAGTGCATTGGATACACAGGCGTTGGGCATGGTGCCCATCGTCATTGAGCAATCGGGCCGCGGTGAGCGGGCGTACGACATCTATTCGCGCTTGCTGCGCGAACGCATCGTGTTCCTGGTTGGGCCGGTGAATGACGCGACGGCCAATCTGGTGGTGGCGCAGTTGCTGTTTCTCGAGAGCGAGAACCCAGACAAGGACATCTCGCTGTACATCAACTCGCCGGGTGGCTCGGTGAGTGCAGGGTTGTCGATCTTCGACACGATGAACTTCATCAAGCCTGACGTCAGCACCCTGTGCATGGGCATGGCGGCCAGCATGGGCGCGTTCCTGTTGTGCGCGGGTGCGAAGGGCAAGCGCTTCTCCTTGCCCAACAGCAAGGTCATGATCCATCAGCCCAGTGGGGGTGCGCAGGGTCAGGCGACAGACATCGAAATCACCGCGCGAGAGATTCTCAAGACCCGGGAGCAACTCAATCGCATCATGGCCGAGCGAACCGGCCAGAGCGTGGAAAAGGTCGCTGCCGACACCGAACGCGACTACTTCATGAGTGCGGCTGAGGCCATGGACTATGGCCTGATCGACAAGGTCGTGGAAAAGCGCGCCTGAAGCCCAAAGATCATTGACAAAGGGGGCGGGGGGCTGGTCTATCATGGCCTGGACCTGCCGCCTCCGTGAGATTCCCACATGCCCGAGAAAAAAGGCGGCTCCAACGAGAAGGTGCTTTATTGCTCCTTCTGCGGCAAGAGCCAGCACGAAGTCAAGAAACTCATCGCCGGACCCTCGGTCTTCATCTGCGATGAGTGCATCGAGCTGTGCAACGACATCATTCGCGATGAGGTCGCGGCTGTGCCGTCTGGCGTCAAGGCGCCGAAGTCTGAACTGCCTGCTCCTACTGAAATCAAGGCCATATTGGATGGCTATGTGATTGACCAGCATGAAGCGAAGCGCACATTGGCCGTGGCGGTTTACAACCACTACAAGCGCTTGCGTCACCTGCAGGAGTCCGGCAAGGGCGAGGTAGAACTGGCCAAGAGCAACATCCTGCTCATCGGTCCCACGGGCTCCGGCAAGACCTTGCTCGCCCAGACCCTGGCACGTCTGCTCAACGTTCCCTTTGTGATCGCCGATGCGACGACCCTGACCGAGGCCGGTTATGTCGGCGAAGACGTTGAGAACATCATTCAGAAGTTGCTTCAGAACTGCAATTACGACGTCGAGAAGGCACAGCGCGGCATCGTGTACATCGACGAGATCGACAAGATCTCTCGAAAGGCTGACAACCCCAGCATTACGCGGGATGTATCCGGCGAAGGGGTCCAACAGGCGTTGTTGAAGTTGGTCGAAGGCACGATGGCCAGCGTGCCTCCGCAGGGCGGCCGCAAGCATCCGAACCAAGATTTTCTCCAGATCGACACGACGAACATCCTTTTCATCTGCGGCGGTGCGTTCGATGGACTGGACAAGGTGATCCGCGATCGCTCTGAGAAGAGTGGCATTGGGTTTGGCGCCAGCGTGCACTCGCCCAGCCAGCGGCGCATCACCGAGTTGTTCCAGGAGATCGAGCCCGAAGACCTGATCAAGTTTGGTCTGATTCCTGAGCTTGTGGGGCGCTTGCCTGTGATCGCGACCCTGGGCGAACTGAGCGAAGACGCGTTGGTCAAGATCCTCGTTGAGCCCAAGAATGCACTGGTCAAGCAGTACCAGCACCTTCTCGCGATTGACGGTGTGGAGTTGGAGGTACGCCCTAGCGCCTTGGCTGCGATCGCCCGCAAGGCGCTCAAGAGAAAGACGGGTGCTCGAGGTCTGCGATCCATCATGGAGCATGCGCTGATCGACACCATGTTCGATCTGCCCTCCTTGCAGGGAGTGGCCAAGGTGGTGCTTGACGAAGTCAATATCGTCGAAGACACGAAGCCCTTGCTGGTTTATCGCGAGGCCCAGGCCAGCGCGGCCTGAAGACCCATGAGGGCATGCTTGGCCCTTGCGGCCAGGCCCTTTGGCCCTATTTGGGGTGAGTCCCCCCGAAGGAATTGATATGTCAGGACACGCCCTTCTCCCCGCCGAACCCATTCAGTTGCCGCTGCTGCCGCTGCGCGACGTGGTGGTGTTTCCTCACATGGTCATTCCACTGTTTGTTGGGAGACCGAAGTCCATCAAGGCGCTGGAAGCCGCGATGGAGAGTGGACGGCAAATCATGCTGGTGGCGCAGAAGGCGGCCGCCAAGGACGAGCCCAAACCCGATGATCTGTTCGACATCGGCTGTGTGTCCACCATTCTTCAAATGCTGAAGCTGCCTGACGGCACGGTGAAGGTGCTGGTGGAGGGATTGCAGCGCGCGAACTCTGCCAAGGTGCGCGAGGAGGGGGAGCACTTCATTGCTGAAGTCACGCCTATCGTGCCTGACAGTGTGCAGGCACCTGAGATCGAGGCCCTGCGCCGCGCGGTGGTTCAGCACTTCGACCAGTACGTCAAGCTGAACCGCAAGATTCCTCCAGAGATCCTCACGTCCATCGCCGGCATCGATGAGCCAGGTCGACTTGCCGACACGATGGCAGCTCATCTGCAGCTCAAGCTTGAGGCCAAACAAGCGGTGCTGGATCTTTCTGATGTCGCCAAGCGATTGGAGAAGTTGCTCGAGTTGTTGGAGCACGAAGTCGACATCTTGCAGGTGGAAAAGCGCATCCGTGGCCGCGTCAAGCGCCAGATGGAGAAAAGCCAGCGCGAGTACTACCTGAACGAGCAGGTCAAGGCGATCCAGAAGGAACTCGGGGACGGCGAGGAAGGCGCGGACATCGAGGAACTTGAGAAGAAGATCTTCGCGGCACGCATGCCCAAGGAAGCGCGTGCCAAGGCAGAAGCCGAGTTGAAGAAACTCAAGTTGATGTCACCCATGAGCGCTGAGGCGACCGTGGTGCGAAATTACTTGGACACCCTGGTCGGCCTGCCCTGGAGCAAGAAGACCAAGATCAAGCACGACCTGCCGCATGCCGAGGGTGTGCTCAATGAGGATCACTTCGGCCTCGACAAGGTCAAGGAGCGCATCCTTGAATACCTCGCGGTTCAGCAGCGGGTCGACAAGGTCAAGGCCCCCATTCTTTGTCTGGTAGGTCCTCCGGGTGTGGGCAAAACCTCGTTGGGTCAGAGCATCGCCCGAGCCACCGGGCGGAAATTCGTCAGAATGGCGTTGGGCGGTGTACGAGATGAAGCCGAGATTCGCGGCCACCGCCGCACCTACATTGGCGCCATGCCTGGCAAGGTGCTGCAGTCGCTGAACAAGGTGGGCGTGCGCAACCCGCTCTTCCTCCTCGACGAAATCGACAAGCTCGGCCAGGATTTCCGCGGGGATCCGTCCTCAGCGCTGCTTGAGGTTCTAGATCCCGAGCAGAACCACACTTTCAGCGATCACTATGTGGAGGTCGACTATGACCTCTCCGATGTGATGTTCGTTGCAACGGCCAACTCGTTGAACATCCCTCCGGCCCTGCTCGATCGCTTGGAGGTGATCCGCCTGTCCGGTTACACGGAGGACGAAAAGGTTCATATTGCGCAGAACTATTTGATCCCCAAGCAGCGCAAGAACAACGGCGTGAAAGACGAGGAGTTGGTGGTCGAGGAGTCTGCCATTCGCGGCGTGATTCGCTACTACACGCGTGAAGCGGGTGTGCGCTCGCTTGAGCGTGAGATTGGCAAGATCAACCGCAAGGTGGTCAAAGCGCTGCAGTTGAAGAAGATGCAGGCACCGGTGACGGTGAGCGAAGACAACCTGAACGAATTCCTCGGCGTGCGCAAATTCGACTTCGGTCGTGCCGAGAAGACCAATCAGGTGGGTCAGGTGGTTGGTTTGGCGTGGACGGAAGTAGGCGGCGACCTGTTGACCATTGAGGCTGCATTGATGCCCGGTAAGGGGGCGGTGACGCGCACAGGCTCCCTTGGCGATGTGATGAAGGAGTCAGTGGAGGCTGCCCGCACTGTGGTGCGTTCACGGTCAGCGCAACTCGGCATCAAGGATGAGTTGTTCGAGAAGCGCGACATTCACATTCATGTCCCTGATGGCGCGACCCCGAAGGACGGTCCGAGTGCTGGTGCTGCCATGGCAACCGCCATGGTGTCCGCCATGTCCGGTATCCCGGTGAAGGCGACAGTGGCGATGACTGGCGAGATCACCCTGCGCGGAGAGATCACGGCCATCGGTGGCCTGAAGGAAAAGCTGCTGGCCGCGCACCGTGGCGGCATCAAGACTGTTCTGATCCCCGAAGAGAACGTCAAAGATCTGCAGGAGATTCCAGACAACGTGAAATCCTCGCTGGAGATCTTGCCTGTTCGCTGGATCGAGAAGGTGCTCGAGCTCGCGCTGGAGCGCCATCCGACCCCGCTCTCCGAAGAAGATGCCGCCGCCAAGCCGGCAGAAGCCTCGGCCCCCGCAGTGAATGCAGAAGCTGTGAAGCATTGAACGCCAAGGCCTGCAAAACTTCGCATAGAATGCGCGACTCCGCTGGAGAGTGATCGAGAGATTGGTTCTGCAGTGAAGGCGACGCGGGAATAGCTCAGTTGGTAGAGCGCAACCTTGCCAAGGTTGAGGTCGCGAGTTCGAGCCTCGTTTCCCGCTCCAGATTTCCTTTGAAAGGGAAGCGCGAGCTTCCCTTTCCCATCTCTGACCACCAAGCCAGGGATGCCGGCGGCGCGGTAGCAAAGCGGTTATGCAGCGGATTGCAAATCCGTCCAGGGCGGTTCGACTCCGCCCCGCGCCTCCAAGACAATTCGGGTTTCATGCGGGAATAGCTCAGTTGGTAGAGCGCAACCTTGCCAAGGTTGAGGTCGCGAGTTCGAGCCTCGTTTCCCGCTCCAATTCGTGTGGTGCTGTGCATGTCAGCGCCAGTTGCGGGAATAGCTCAGTTGGTAGAGCGCAACCTTGCCAAGGTTGAGGTCGCGAGTTCGAGCCTCGTTTCCCGCTCCAGCACAATGCCAGCCGCCCATGCCAGGGTGGCGAAATCGGTAGACGCAGCGGACTTAAACTCCGCCGGCCTCTAACAGGGCCGTACGGGTTCGATCCCCGTTCCTGGCACCAGCGGAGCCAAGTCAATGCGCCGCAGTTCGAACCCTTCCCACCCCAGGGCTGTGCGAGCCAGCCGTCCAAGCGGCTCTGGGTTTGCGCTGCTGGCTAGAACCACACCTCCAGCACCCCAGTTTGGCTCCGGCCAAAGTCTTGCTGCCTGCTTCGCCACTGCGGCTTCGATCTGAAGGAGCTGAACCCCTGGAAGCTCGGCCTGCCAAAGTGAACGGATCAATGGGTAATGCGTGCAGCCAAGCAATGCAGTGTCCACACCAGCTTTCCGCAGCGGGGCGCAATAGCGCGCAACCAAGGCGCGCAACTCTGGATGCTGTAGCTCTCCCGCCTCAATGAATGCGACCACACCGGAGCAACCCACGGCTTCGACGAATGCGCCTTGGGCGTGTCTCTCGATCAATTGCCGAAACCGTTCGCTGTTGACGGTGGCCGTGGTGGCGAGCACGCCCACGCGTCCGTTGCGGCTGGCCAAAGCTGCTGGCTTCACACCGGGCTCGATGCCGACCACGGGCCAGTCGGGATGTTCGGAGCGAATGGCGTCTGCAGCATGGGCAGTGGCGCTGTTGCAGGCGATCACCAGGAGTTGCGCACCTTGCTCCCGCAAGTAGCCTGCGATCTGGAGGCTGCGGGTGCGAATGAAATCTGCCCCCTTTTCACCGTACGGGGCAAAGGCGCTGTCCGCGAAGTAATGCAGGGGAGCATTGGGCAGGGCACGGCGCAGTGCGTCAGCCACGGTGAGACCGCCCACGCCAGAGTCGAACACGCCAATGCACGAAGGGGTCACAGCCAACCTGAAAAATAGAACGACCGTTCTATTTTGACGGCTGGTTTGCCCTGAAACCACCCGTTCCCCCTGGGGGCGACCCCTAGAATCAAGCCCAGTTTTTCATTGGAGACCCGGGATGAAAGTGCTGGTGCCCGTCAAGCGGGTGGTGGACTACAACGTGAAGGTGCGCGTCAGGAGCGATGGCTCCGGCGTGGACATTGCCAACGTGAAGATGTCGATGAATCCGTTCGACGAGATTGCAGTGGAAGAAGCGGTGCGCCTGAAGGAAAAAGGTGTCGTCACGGAGATCGTGGCGGTGTCCTGCGGCGTCACGCAATGCCAGGAGACTCTGCGCACTGCCATGGCCATCGGAGCGGACCGCGCCATCCTTGTGGAGACCGATGCAGAGTTGCAGCCTCTGGCCGTTGCCAAGTTGCTCAAAGCGTTGGTCGACAAGGAGCAGCCCCAGCTTGTGATACTCGGCAAGCAGGCCATCGATGACGATTGCAATCAAACGGGGCAGATGTTGGCTGCTTTGTCCGGTATGCCGCAAGGAACGTTTGCGTCCAAGGTTGAGGCCGTGGATGGTGGAGTGGCGGTGACCCGTGAGGTGGATGGTGGCTTGGAAACGGTGAAGCTGTCGCTGCCGGCGGTGGTTACCACCGACCTTCGCCTGAACGAGCCGCGCTATGTCACCTTGCCCAACATCATGAAGGCCAAGAAGAAGCCGCTTGATGTGGTCAAGCCTGTCGACCTTGGCGTGGACGTGACCCCCCGCATCAAGACGCTGCGCGTAACGGAGCCGCCCAAGCGCAGCGCCGGTATCAAAGTGCCCGACGTCGCTGCCCTTGTCAACAAACTCAAGAATGAAGCCAAGGTGGTTTGAGATGCCCGTCCTCGTCATTGCTGAACACGACCACGGCACGCTCAAGGGCGCCACCCTGAACACCGTCACCGCGGCCGCCGCTTGCGGTGGTGCGGTGCATGTACTGGTGGCGGGCCAAGGTGCGAGCAGTGCGGCACAAGCTGCAGCACAGATTGGTGGCGTGGCAAGAGTGCTGCACGCCGACGGAGCTTCGCTGGCCGAAGGCTTGGCTGAGAACATCGCGGCTCAGGTGCACGCGATGGCTGCAGGCTACAGTCACATCCTGTTCCCCGCTACGGCGGCGGGCAAGAACGCTGCGCCCCGTGTTGCGGCGCTTTTGGATGTTGCGCAAATCAGCGACATCACCAAAGTGGTTGCTGCCGACACCTTCGAGCGTCCCATCTACGCCGGAAATGCCATCGCTACGGTGCAAAGCAGCGATGTGGTCAAGGTCATCACCGTTCGTGGCACCGGTTTCGACGCCGCACCGGCCACCGGTGGAAGCGCTACCATCGAAAACGTGGTGGCTGTCACCGACAGTGGCACGAGCAGCTTCGTTGGCCGTGAGCAGACCAAGAGCGACCGGCCTGAACTGACGGCAGCCAAGATCATCGTGTCCGGTGGTCGGGCCATGGGGTCGAGCGAGCAGTTCAATGCCGTGCTCACCCCTTTGGCAGACAAGCTGGGTGCTGCGCTTGGCGCAAGTCGTGCCGCAGTGGACGCCGGTTACGCGCCCAATGACTGGCAGGTCGGTCAAACCGGCAAGATCGTGGCGCCGCAGCTCTATGTAGCCTGCGGCATCAGTGGCGCCATTCAGCACCTCGCTGGCATGAAGGACAGCAAGGTCATCGTCGCGATCAACAAGGATCCTGAGGCTCCGATCTTCTCGGTGGCTGACTACGGGCTGGAGGCAGATCTGTTTGCCGCCGTGCCTGAGCTGGTCAACACTCTCTGATCTGCAAGCTGCCAACCGGGGCGCCGCCACCACTGGGTGCCGGCGCCCTTTTTGTTTCCAAGAAGGCCACTTATGAGCTATACCGCCCCCACCAAAGACCTCTTGTTCAACATGGCGCACTTGGCTGACCTGGACGGCCTCGCCGCCAAGGTGCCGGCTCACGCCGATCATGGCCAGGAAACCGCCGCTGCTGTGCTCGAAGAATGTGCCAAGTTGGCTGAGCAAGTGATTGCCCCGCTCAACCATGAAGGTGACAAGAACCCATCGAGTTTTTCCCAAGGAGAGGTGCGCACCACGGCAGGGTTCAAGGAGGCCTTTCGCCAATTCGTCGAAGGCGGCTGGCAAGGTTTGGTGCACCCCGAAGGCTATGGTGGTCAGGGACTGCCCAAGACCATCGCTGCTGGTTGTCAGGAGCTCGTGCAAGCAGCCAACCTCAGCTTCGCCTTGTGCCCGTTGCTGACGGACGGTGCGATTGAGGCGCTACTCACCGCAGGTACGGAGACTCAAAAGCAAACTTACATCCCGCGACTCATCGACGGCAGTTGGACGGGCACCATGAACCTCACGGAGCCGCAGGCCGGTTCCGATCTGGCGCTGATTCGCACGCGTGCCGAGCCACAGGGTGATGGTAGGTACAAGTTGTTCGGCACCAAGATCTTCATCACCTACGGTGAGCACGACATGGCGGACAACATCGTGCACCTGGTGCTGGCCCGCACGCCGGACGCGCCGTCTGGGGTCAAGGGCATCAGTTTGTTTCTGGTGCCGAAGTACTTGGTCAATGCTGATGGATCCTTGGGCGCACGCAACGATGTGCACTGTGTATCCATTGAGCACAAGCTGGGCATCAAGGCGAGCCCGACCGCCGTGCTGCAGTTTGGAGATCACGGCGGCGCCATCGGAGAAATGGTGGGCGAGGAGAACAGGGGCCTCGAGTACATGTTCATCATGATGAACGCGGCTCGCTATGGCGTCGGCATTCAGGGCATTGCAGTCTGCGAGAGGGCCTACCAACAGGCCGTGGCCTACGCCAAGGATCGCGTGCAGAGCCGCCCCGTCGACGGCTCCCAGGCTGGGCCGGCCACCATCATTCACCACCCAGATGTCCGTCGCATGCTGATGACCATGCGTGCCCAGACAGAGGCATGCCGCTCACTGGCATTGTTTGCCGCTGGCTGCTACGACCGAGCCCATGCGCAGGGGGACAAGGAGGCGCAAGCGCTCTACGAGTTCCTGGTGCCATTGGTCAAGGGCTACAGCACGGAGGTGTCCCACGAAGTCACATCCTTGGGGGTTCAGGTGCATGGCGGCATGGGTTTCATCGAGGAAACCGGCGCTGCTCAGCATTACCGCGACGCGAAGATCCTCAACATCTATGAAGGTACGACTGCCATCCAGGCCAACGACCTGATCGGTCGCAAGACCTTGCGCGACGGGGGGCAGTTCGCGCTCGACTTGGCGCAGCGTATGGAAGAGACCGAAGCCGAACTGTCGAACCACGGCGCTGCTGCACATGCGATGCGCGCCAACCTTGCGCATGCTCGCCAGGCTTTCGAGGCGGTGGTGGATTACATGGCGGCACACGGCAAGGGAAGGCCCAACGCTGTGTTTGCTGGCTCGGTGCCATACCTCATGCTGGCAGGCAATTTGATTGCTGGCTGGTGCCTTGCGCGTGGTCTCTTGGTGGCGGAAAAGGCGCTAGAGGCCGGCGAGGATTTGGCTTTTATGGAAGCTAAGGTGACCACCGCGCGCTTCTACGCCGAGCACATCTTGCCGCGCACTGCCGCGCTGAGAGACGCCATCCTGAACGGCGCCGACAGTTGCTTGGCCCTACCCTTGGAATCATTCTGACGATGGCTTTGCCTGAAGTCCTGCAAGGCCTTCGCCTTCCTGTGGTGGGCTCGCCGCTGTTCATCATCAGCAACCCCAAGTTGGTCATCGCTCAGTGTCAGGGCGGCATCGTCGGCTCCATGCCGGCGCTAAATGCACGTCCTAAGGAGCAACTTGACGAATGGCTGGCTGAGATCACCGAGGCCCTGGAAGCGTGGAACAAGGCCAACCCGGATAGACCGGCCGCACCTTTTGCCATCAATCAGATCGTGCACAAGAGCAACGATAGGCTTGACCACGACATGGCGGTTTGCGCCAAGTACAAGGTGCCCATCGTGATCACCAGCTTGGGAGCGCGCGAAGACGTCAACACAGCAGTGCACGCATGGGGCGGCATCGTTTTGCACGATGTCATCAACAACAGCTTTGCGAAGAAGGCGGTCGCTAAGGGGGCTGATGGCTTGATTGCCGTTGCAACTGGGGCGGGAGGGCACGCGGGTGTGAAAAGTCCATTCCCATTGGTTCAAGAGATCCGCGAGTGGTTTGACGGGCCACTGCTGCTTTCAGGGGCGATCGGCACGGGCGACGCGATCTTGGCCGCTCAGGCTTGCGGAGCAGATCTGGCGTATGTCGGTTCGCCCTTCATCGCTACGGAGGAAGCTAGAGCCAGTGACGAGTACAAGGCGATGGTTGTTGCAAGCAGTAGTGACGATATCGTCTACACGAATCTGTTTACCGGTGTCCACGGCAACTACCTTCGTGGCTCCATCGCCAACGCTGGCTTCGACCCAGAGCGTCTGCCAGTAGCAGATCCAAGCAAGATGAACTTTTCCGGTGAATCATCAGCAAAGGCTTGGAAGGACATCTGGGGGTGTGGCCAGGGGATCGGCTCGGTCAAGGCGGTGGTGTCAACATCGGAGTTGATAGAACGTCTCTCGGCCGAGCACAGAGCAGCTCGCCAGCGCCTTGCCCTTTGAAGGCAAGACTATTGCAAGCTGAAAAATTGCTGCTACACTGCAAGGCTTCGCTGTTCTCCGGGGCAGTGAGGCAGCGCGAGCAGCGCGCCGGGGTGATCCGGGCGGTGCAGGCGTACCGGGCTGATGGCTAGAGAAGACGTTCAAAAAATTTCTTCGAAAGTTGTTGACAGACTGGTGCAAACGCTGACAGAATTCGATTCTTCGCTGCTGACGCAAGTCGACGCGACGCAACAAAAACCCTGAACGGGTGCGAGTTGCGAATGTTCTTTAAAAAGTTGCAGCCAATAAGCGTGGGCGCTTGAAGAGAGGTCGCCTGACGGCAACGTCGGGAACTTGCTTGAAGCGCTCACGGAAGTAGAAGTGAAGTTCACTTCGATTCCGTTGAGTGAAACAGATCGAACTATAGAGTTTGATCCTGGCTCAGATTGAACGCTGGCGGCATGCCTTACACATGCAAGTCGAACGGTAACGCGGGGCAACCTGGCGACGAGTGGCGAACGGGTGAGTAATGCATCGGAACGTGCCCGGTAGTGGGGGATAACTGCTCGAAAGAGCAGCTAATACCGCATACGACCTGAGGGTGAAAGGGGGGGATCGCAAGACCTCTCGCTATCGGAGCGGCCGATGTCGGATTAGCTAGTTGGTGGGGTAAAGGCCCACCAAGGCAACGATCCGTAGCTGGTCTGAGAGGACGACCAGCCACACTGGGACTGAGACACGGCCCAGACTCCTACGGGAGGCAGCAGTGGGGAATTTTGGACAATGGACGCAAGTCTGATCCAGCCATGCCGCGTGCGGGAAGAAGGCCTTCGGGTTGTAAACCGCTTTTGTCAGGGAAGAAATCTTCTGGGTTAATACCCTGGGAGGATGACGGTACCTGAAGAATAAGCACCGGCTAACTACGTGCCAGCAGCCGCGGTAATACGTAGGGTGCAAGCGTTAATCGGAATTACTGGGCGTAAAGCGTGCGCAGGCGGTTGTGCAAGACAGGTGTGAAATCCCCGAGCTCAACTTGGGAACTGCACTTGTGACTGCACGGCTGGAGTACGGCAGAGGGGGATGGAATTCCGCGTGTAGCAGTGAAATGCGTAGATATGCGGAGGAACACCGATGGCGAAGGCAATCCCCTGGGCCTGTACTGACGCTCATGCACGAAAGCGTGGGGAGCAAACAGGATTAGATACCCTGGTAGTCCACGCCCTAAACGATGTCAACTGGTTGTTGGGAGGGTTTCTTCTCAGTAACGTAGCTAACGCGTGAAGTTGACCGCCTGGGGAGTACGGCCGCAAGGTTGAAACTCAAAGGAATTGACGGGGACCCGCACAAGCGGTGGATGATGTGGTTTAATTCGATGCAACGC
>JAFLDE010000044.1 GCA_017302655.1 Burkholderiales bacterium | reverse complement strand
GAAGCCCATGGCCAGCCCGGCGGTGCGGCGGCGCGCCTGGGAGCTGGGCATCGAGCTGCAGTTCGTGCCCGGCACCGGCCCGGCCGGCCGCATCAGCCATGCCGACCTGGAGGCCTACGCCGCCAGCGGTGCCAGCGCGCCGGGCGGCACCGACCTGGACAGCCGCTACGCGCTGCGCCTGGGCGAGGAGGCGGTGCCGGTGATCGGTCTGCGCCGCAAGATCGCGCAGAAGATGCAGGCGGCCAAGCGCCAGATCCCGCACTTCAGCTACGTCGAGGAAGTCGACGTGACCGAGCTGGAACAGCTCCGCCAGCGCCTCAACCAGCAGCACGGCCAGGCCCGCGCCAAGCTCACACTGCTGCCCTTCCTGGCGCGCGCCATCGTCATCGCGGTGCGCGACTTTCCGCAGGTCAATGCCCGCTTCGACGACGAAGCGAGCGTCGTCACGCGCCACGGCGCGGTGCACATCGGCATGGCCACGCAGACCGAGGGCGGGCTGATGGTGCCGGTCATCCGCCATGCCGAAACGCTCGACCCCTGGGCCTGCGCGGCGGAGATCGCCCGTCTGGCCGAGCTTGCGCGCGAGGGCAAGGCCAGCCGCGACGAGCTCAGCGGCTCCACCATCACCATCACCTCGCTGGGCCCGCTGGGCGGCATCGTCACCACCCCGGTCATCAACCACCCGGAAGTGGCCATCGTGGGCGTGAACCGTATCGTCGAGCGGCCCATGTTCGACCGCGACGGCCGCGTGGTGCCGCGCCTGCTGATGAACCTGAGCTCCAGCTTCGACCACCGTGTGGTGGACGGCATGGACGCCGCGCTTTTCGTGCAGCGTCTGCGCGCCCTGCTCGAAACCCCGGCCACGCTATTCATTGAGTAGGGTCTGTTGACCGATGAATCACGCTCGCGTGAGGCCCTGGAAGCGGGCCAATCTAGGCGCCGAAGCGAAGCTGTGGCTGGCCCCACAGCGAGCTTCGGCAACAATGAGTGGCCCGCTTCCAGGGCCTCACCCGAAGGGCCGAGTGCCCAAGACCGCTGGCGGGTGTTGCGCCGCTTGCCCAGGCGGACGCCTGGGCGGCGCGCCGCGTCTACGCCAGCGGCCTTGGGCATCCCGGCGCGAGTGCGATTCATCGGTCAACAGACCCTAGCGATATGCCTCCCGTTCATTCGCAAACCCAGTTGCTCATCGTCGGCGGCGGCCCGGGTGGCTACGTGGCCGCCATCCGCGCCGCGCAGCTCGGCATCCAGACCACGCTGGTGGAGGGCGCGCAGCTGGGCGGCACCTGCCTGAACGTCGGCTGCATCCCCAGCAAGGCGCTCATCCACGCAGCCGAGGCCTACGCCCAGGCGCGCCAGCCGTCCAGCCTCGGCATCCGCTGCGAGGGCGTGCAGCTGGACCTGGCGCAGACCCTGGCCTGGAAGGACGGCATCGTCGCCAAGCTCACCGGCGGCGTGGGCGCGCTCTTGCGTCGCCACGGCGTCACGGTGTTGCAGGGCTGGGCCGAACTCGTCGACGGCAAGACGGTGGACGTACGCGGCGCCGAGGAAGCCGTGCAGCGCATCCGCTGCGAGCACCTGCTGCTGGCCGCCGGCTCCACCGAAGTGGCCCTGCCCTTCCTGCCCTTCGGCGCAGGCAATGGCCGCGTGGTGTCGTCCACCGAGGCGCTGGCCTTTGCCGAGGTGCCGCGCCAGCTGGTGGTGGTGGGCGCCGGCTACATCGGTCTGGAGCTGGGCACGGTGTGGCGCAAGCTGGGGGCCGAGGTCACGGTGGTGGAGGCGCAGGATCGCCTGCTGCCCGCTTACGACGCTGATCTGGTCAAGCCGGTGGCGCAGTCGCTGGCGCGCTTGGGCGTGAAGAGCTTGCTCGCGCACCGCGTGGAGGGCCTGAACGCGGCGGGCGATGCGCTCAGCGTGCGCGAGCCCTCGGGCGCACTCATCGAGTTGCCCGCCGACAAGATCCTCGTCGCCGTGGGGCGCAAGCCGCGCACGGAGGGCTGGGGCATGGAGCGCCTGATGCTCGACATGAATGGCCGCGCGGTGAAGGTGGACGCGCAGTGCCGCACATCCATGAGGAACGTCTGGGCGATTGGCGACCTCTGCGGCGAGCCCCTGCTGGCGCACCGCGCGATGGCGCAGGGCGAGATGGTGGCCGAGCTGATCGCCGGCCAACCGCGGCGCTTCGAGCCGGCCAGCATCCCTGCGGTCTGTTTCACCGACCCGGAGATCGTCGTGGCCGGCCACACGCCGGCCAGCGCCGAGGCGGCGGGCCTGAAGGTGCTGCAGGCCAGCTTCCCCTTTGCGGCCAACGGCCGCGCACTCTCACTTGAGGCGCCGGAGGGCTTTGTGCGCGTGGTGGCGCGAGCCGACAACCATCTCATCCTGGGCTGGCAGGCGGTGGGCGCGGCGGTGTCTGAGCTCTCCGCCGCCTTCGGCCTCAGCCTGGAGATGGGTGCGCGACTGGAAGATGTCGCGCACACCATCCACGCCCACCCGACGCTCGGCGAGGCGGTGCAGGAGGCCTGTCTGCGTGCCCTTGGCCACGCCCTGCACATCTGAGAGGCTGAGAAACAATCGCTCATGGCCGCCTCGCCCCCCCCATGGACGCCACTCAGCGTTGCAAATGCTCGCCGTAGCCCGAGCTACGGCTGTGCTTTGCGCCTTGATCGGCGCCCAAGGTGCGGCCGCTTCGGCCGCGCCCGATTGCTTCTCACCCTCTGATGCCACCAGCAGGCGCCGAAGCACGCTTCAACGCGCTGCTGAAGGAGGAATGGACCTGGCGCTTGCGCGAGCTGCCGCGCTTGGCCAGCTTCGTGGGCGAACGCGCCGGCGACCACCGGCTGGAGCGCATGGATGGTGCCAGCCGCGCTGCACGTCTTGCGCGTTGGCAGGCTACGCGTGAACGCTTGCGCGGCATCGATGGCGCGGCGCTCAGCGCCCAAGCGCGTGTGGAAGCAGCGGTGTACGCGCACCAACTGGATGGCTTGATCGCCGAACACCAGCTCGGGGGCGTGCTGATGCCCATCGACGGCGACTCGGCCTTCTTCACCCCGCTCACCGAACTCTGGCGCGACCAGCCGCTGGACAGCAGCGCTCAGCTGCAGGCCTTTCTCGCGCGCTTGGCGGCCATTCCGCAGTTCTTCGACGACCACATCGAGCTGATGGAGGAAGGGCGCCGCGCCGGCCTGATGCCACCGGCCATCGTGCTCGCCGGGCGCGACGCGCCCATCGCCCAGCTGGCCGCCTGTGCGCATGCCGAGCAGACCACCCTCTTCCGCCCCGTCCTGGCGCGCCTGCAGGCACACCCCAAGCTGCTGCGCGAAGCGCAAAGACTCTGGTCGAAGGCGCTGCGCCCGGCCTGCCAGCAACTGCTTCGCTACCTGCGCAAGCGCTACCTGCCGGCGGCGCGCGCCAGCACTGCGGCGCGTGAACTGCCGGGCGGCGAGGCCTTCTACGCCGCGCGCGTGCGGCAGTTCACCACTCTGGACATGAGCCCGGAGCAAGTGCACGAACTGGGCCTGGCCGAGGTGGAACGCATTGCCGCCGACCTCAGCCGCCTGCAGCGCGAATGCGGCCACCAAGGCCAGTGGGACGACTTCCTGCATGGCCTGCGCAACGACCCACGCCACTACCCGCGCTCCGGCGAGGCGCTGCTGGCGCAGGCCAGCTGGATCGCCAAGCGGGTGGACGGCGTGCTCCCGCGCTTCTTCGGCCACCTGCCCCGCCAGCCCTTCGGCGTGGAGCCAGTGCCCGAGGCGATGGCGCCCTTCTACACCACCGGCCGCTATGTGCCGGCGCCGCCCGGAGGCACCGCGCAGTACTGGGTGAACACGCACAAGTTGCGCTCCCGGGCGCTGTACGCGCTGCCTGCCCTGACCCTGCACGAGGCCATGCCCGGCCACCACATGCAGTTCGCGCTGGACGCCGAGAACCCCACGCTCAAGCCTTTCCGGCGGGCCAGCGATCTGTCGGCGCACAGCGAGGGCTGGGCGCTCTACGCCGAGTTTCTGGGCACTGAGATGGGCCTGTACCGGACGCCGCTGGAGGCCCTCGGTCGGTCCAGCTATGAGATGTGGCGAGCTTGCCGCCTGGTGGCCGACACCGGGCTTCACTGGCTGGGCTGGAGCCGCGAGCAGGCCTGCGCGCTGCTGCGCCAGCGCACAGCGCTGAGCGAGCATGAGATCGGCACCGAGGTGGACCGCTACATCGGTTGGCCCGGACAGGCCCTGTCCTACAAGATGGGCGAGATCGTCATTCGCCGGCTGCGCACGCGCTGGGAGCAGACCTTAGGCAGCGCGTTCGACCCACGCCCCTTCCACGACCGCCTGTTGGCCCTGGGGGCGGTGCCGCTGCCCTGCCTGGAGCGAGAACTGAGCCTGGAGGGCGTGCAGCCGCCCTGAGAGTTGCAAGCCCAGAGCCACAGGCTGCGCGCAGGCCTCAGGGCAGCAGACCGTAGAGCCGCTCGGGCGGCAGGCGGGCCACGAGCTGACGGTCAGCTTCGAGGGCCTTGAACGCGAATTCACGCTCGGCGGTGTCGCGCTTCATCGAGGCCTGGCAGGGAATGCCGCGCTTGTCGGTGAGCGTGGCGACGATGGGGGTCTGCGGCTTGGCCGCGCGGTGGATCACCACCCCCCGCTCCCCATTGGCCAGTTGCACCACCTCACCCGGTGGCAGCGGCCCAAGTTCGCGGATCAGGGCGGTGACCAATGGGCTGCTCGGGTACTCGGCAAAGGCCTGGCGCTCGGCTTCCCGCAGGTCGAGCGCCGGTCGCGATTCACGACGGCTGATCTTGGCCAGGAAAACGTCCACCAGGCGCAGCAGCTGCGCCATGTCACCGACGTCCTGCAGGCCGCGCGGATAGCCCTTGCCATCGCTGTGCTCGTGGTGCTCGGCCACCGCACGCAGCCATTCCTCGTCGTCGATGCCCGCTTCGCGAAGGCGCGCCACGGCAGCGTCGGGGTGCTGCCGAAGCTCGTCGCGCTGCTCCTGCGAAAGCCGGCCGTACACCGCGAAGCGCGCTTGCAGGTCCAGGCAGGCGAGGTTCATGGTCAGGGCCGCCATGAGCGCGGAGCGCTGTCGCTCCGGCGGCCACTCCAGGCGCCGAGTCAGCAGGCCCACCAGCGCGGCGCAGTGGATCGCATGCGTCAGCCCATACATGCGCAGCGCATGGCCTTCCTGACGCAGCATCAGGTAGATGGCCACGTCAGGCTGCGTTTCGATGAGGCTTTGCACGCTATCGCCCAGTTCGGTGAGCGCTGCGCGAAAGACCTCGGGCGGCTGGGCGTCACGCGCCAGCGCATCCAGGCCCCAATAGCAGCGCGTCCAACGCGCAAACAGCGTGGGTTTCTGCGGCTCGACCTTGCGGCCGGCGGCAAGTGCCTTGATTTCCTCGATGTCGGCATGGATGCCGCGCGCCAGCAAGGCCTCCAGCATGCGATCGCCGTGGATGACCTGGCCCGCCGCCAGGAGCAAGTGGCCGTGCTCGTCGCGCACATTGAAGGGAAGGGGCGCTCCCAGCTTGACCTGGTTGCTCACCAGCTTCAGCAACTTCACGGGGCGCTAGGGGGCCAAGGGCCGCAAGGACGATGCATGGAGCGGCATTGAGACCCGAGCGCCGACCCCTGTCAAGGCGGACAAGCCCGGCAACTCCGCGTGGCAAGGTTCAGCTCAGCCAACGACGCAGCAGGGCGAAGACCTCAGCACTCGACATGAGGTCGAGGTGGCCAAGCCCGTGCACTACCGCCTGCCGCTCCGGCGCGAAGCCCAGATCCAGGTCGGGATCCTCATGGCGGCCCAGGGCGCTGGCCACCGGCACCAAGCCATCGCCCGCCAGGCGCGTGCGCAGGCTGCCGGACGCCGTGCCAAGGCTGGCCGCCACCGCGTGGCAGCGCACGCTGCTGGGCAAGGGCACGAGGTCGGCCAGTACGGCGTCGTCACCGACAAAGCTCCTGCGTATGGCACCTTGCTGCAGATCCCTGATACCCGCGCTGCGCGCCCTGCCCAGACGCGACAGCGGCGCCGCACAGGGCGCGGCGCTGAGCAGCAGATCGACGCCATGCCCGGCGCGTTCGAGCGGCGCCCCTCGGTGTGGCGTGCCTAGAGTGATCAGGTCGTTCAGCCGGCTCGGCCAACGCAGACCGCCTCGCTGCAGAAAGGTGCTGTGGAAGAAGGCGCTGCGTGCCACCAGTCCGCCCATGCCATGACCGATCATCACCAGGCGTTCGATGGGCTCGGGCCACTGGCTGCAGAGGCTTTCCAACAACTGCGTGAGGATGCGGCCCTTGGTCGAGACACTCAGACCGCTGTTGTAGCAAAGGTAGATGGGCGTGTAGCCGAGCTCGGCGGTCAAGGCCTCTCCGTGGTCATGGCCGCAGCGTTGCCAGTGCAGATCGTTCAGGCACAGATCGTGGACCAGGAGCACCAGCTTGGGACTCGTACCCGCGAGGCGCGAGCGCATGGCGTGGCGCTCCAGACGAAGCGTCCGCCCCCCACGACGGAACTGCATGGGGATGGCAAGTGGGTGGCCGGTGGTGGCCAGGTAATCCCCCAGAACGCCGTTGAGCGCGGCCAGCACGGCTTCACGCTCCGGACGCAGAGGGCCAAGCGCATTCACCGCCGCCAGCGCTGGGGCCAGCCAGGCCAACAAGGCATCGACGCGAGCGCCATTCGTCGAGCCTCCAGCGCTCGGGGCCTGAGCTTGCGCAAGGGCGCCCAGCGCGGCCAGGTCAGGCGTTGCGCCGGCAGCGGTCGCGGCCTGAGCCCGCAGGGCTTCGACCAGTCCAGCCAGGCCGGCGACCACGTCGGCGCTGAGGCTGTCGGCGCCGCGCAGGTCGGCCGCCTGGAGCAAGGGTTGGGTCATGGCCGCGCGAAGCCCACATTCGCAGTCAGCGGCATCAGCACGTCGGCGTACCACGCGCAATTCAGGCCCAGCGACTCGTCCAGCACGACATCACGCGTGGCCATGTCCAGGCGGCTGGAGTGAACGCCGATCAGGCACCAGCGAGGTCGCCCCGGCTGCGAGGTCTCGGAGCGCGCCAGCACAGGCGCGCCACTGCAGCCGCGATGCAGGCGCGCGTCGGTGAGGAAGGAGCCCTGCCCCTGAAAGCGCACGCCGTACGAGGAGGCGATGCTGGCCTGCCTGACCACGGGCAGGTGGTGCACGGTGTCAAAGAATCCCAACGGAAAGCCGGGAATGGCGAGGCGGTCACCGACTTGAAATTGGTCAAAGCTGGAGGAAAGATGCGCTGGCACAAAGGGCCGCACCAGGCTGCCGGCCGGCATGACGCCCAATTCGATCTCCAGGGCCGCCACATCGATGGCCCCGGCGCGGTCGCGCGCCTCGTGCCAGACGGGCCGGCCATCACGGTGCAGAAGGATGGACAGCGTGGTGCGTACCGTCAGGTCGCGAGCATCGGTGTGGATGACGATCTCGATGCGATCTGGGGCATGGCCCACGTGGACATCGGACAGCACATGCCGGCTGGTGACCAGAAACAGCCGCCGATCCCGCTGGAAAAAGAAGCCGCTTGCAGCGGTGAGCCCCCGGCCACCCGAAAACGTGAGCACCCGCGTGACGCCAAAGAGCGCTTCATCGAGCTGGCGCACTGGGACAGCCTGTCCAGCGAAGAGGTGAACCGACCCTGAGGACGAGGCGAGCTGCGACGCGTCACTACGGGCGCTGACCTCAAGGCGCGCAGAGTCGACGGGCTCGCACTTGGCCTGGGCAAAGGAGGCATCGGATCGGGACGACAAGGGACAACTCCGTTCGAGGACTTGTCCCGTCAAAGGCGACGCTACCGCCTGTGACGCTTCAAGGAGCCAATACCGGGGCGCAATGGGCCGTGCGCCCCAACGACGACCCAATGTAGCCCAATGTCAACCAGCACGTGCGCGTCCCTGCCCTCGTATCGCTCAGCCGCCCATCCCCGCCCATACCTTCTCCAGCCGCCTCACGCTCACCGGTTGAGGCGTTCGCAGCTCCTGGGCGAAGAGGCCGACACGCAGTTCCTCAAGCTGCCAGCGGAAGTCGTCGAGCCGCGGATCGCGGCTGCCACGGCGTTCCTGCAGGCGGCGCTGCCAGCGCTGCTCCAGGGGCCGGAACTCTTGCAGCAGCTTGGCGTCACGGGTCGCGTCCTGGCGCCATTTGTCCACGCGCAGTTGCATAGCCTTGAGGTAGCGCGGCAGGTGCTGCAGCTGGGCCCAAGGGGTGTCCTGGACGAAGCGCTTGGAGCACAGGCGCGACAACTGGGCAGTCAGGTCCTCGGCCATGTCCTTGGGTAGGCCCTTGGCGTCCTTGAGCTTGCGCTGAGCGGCTTGGAACTCAAGCAGCACGCCGCTCACCAGGCGCACCACTTCCTGCGCAATCAGGTTGAGGCGCCCCCGCCCTTCCTGCAGACGGGTCTGAAAAGCGGCGGCGTCGGCCGGCAGCGGCTCGGCCAGGAAGGCCCGCTCCACCGCCACGGACTGCACCTGCGCACGCAGTTCATCCAGCGTGCCCAGCGGCATGTAGGCCACGCCCAGGGTGACGAGGTCCTGGCCGAGCGACTTTTCGAGGTAGCGCAGCGGCTCCTTGAGCTGCAGCGCGAAGAGCCGGGTGAGGCCACGGCGGTGCTGCAGGGCGGCGACGTCGGGTTCGTCAAAGACCTCGATCTCGACGGCCTCGCCCTTGTCGATGAGGGCGGGGAAGCCGATCAGGCTGGCGCCGCCCTTGCGCACTTCGAGCAGCTCGGGCAGTTCGCCGAAGGTCCAGTCGGTGTAGCGCTGCGTGGCGTCGTGGGCCTTGCTGGCTTGCGCAGGCGGGGCAGCACTGGGCGTGCGCGATGCCGCCGGGCTGGGCGCGATAGCCGGGGCCGCCATTTTCAACGCTGCCAGGGCCTGGAAGCTGGATCGCGCCAGGCCGCTGAACTCAGCTTTCAGCGCGGCGAGGTTGCGCTGCATGCCGAGCTGCCGGCCATGCTCGTCGACCACACGCAGGTTCATGAAGAGGTGCGGGGGCACGGTCTCCAGTTTGAAGTCGGCGCGGCTGAGCGGCAGCTGCACTCGCGCCTTCACGGCGGCCAGCAGCTGGTCGAGCAGGCTGCCCTCGCCAAACGGGGTCTCGGCGACGAAGCTGGCCACGAAGGCGGGCAGCGGGGCCAGGCGCGCGCGGGGCTTCTGCGGCAGGCTCTTGAGCAGGGCCGTGACCTTGGCTTCCAACAAGCCCGGCACCAGCCATTCCACCGCCGCTTCGCTGACCGGGTTGAGCGCGAACACCGGCACGCTGACGGTGAGGCCGTCGCGGTCGCTGCCGGGTTCGTGCAGGTACTCGCAGCGGCAGTCCACGCCGCCCAGGCGCAGCATCTTGGGAAAGGCGCTGGACGTGATGCCCGCGGCCTCGTGGCGCATCAGCTCCTCGCGGCTGAAGTGCAGCAGCTTGGGTTCTTGCTTGCTGGCCTGCCGGTACCACTTCTCCAGGCTGGCGGTGGAGCAGACCTCGGCGGGCACCTGGGCGTCGTAAAAGGCGTGGATCAGGCTGTCGTCCACCAGCACGTCCTGGCGGCGGCTCTTGTGTTCGAGCTTCTCGACCTCGGCGATGCGCTTGGCGTTGTGGGCCAGGAAGGGGAGCTGGGAGTCGATCTGCCCACCCACCAGGGCCTCGCGAATGAAGATCTCTCGCGCGGCGGCAGGGTCGAGCCGGCCGAAGTTCACGCGCTTGCCTTGGTAGAGCGTCAGGCCGTAAAGCGTGCCGCGTTCCAGTGCCACCACCTCGCCGGCTTTCTTCTCCCAGTGCGGTTCGCTCAGGGACGTCTTGAGCAGGTGGCCGCACTGCGCCAGCACCCACTGCGGGTCGATGTGGGCCAAGCCTCGGCCCCACAGGCGCGTGGTCTCCACCAACTCGGCCGCCAGCACCCAGCGGCCGGGCTTCTTGGACAGATGGGCGCCCGGCCAGGGCCAGAACTTGATGCCCCGCGCGCCGAGGTAGGCGCCCTGGGTGTCGCGATCTTCGGTCTCGCTCTTCATGCCAATGTTGCCGAGCAAGCCGGCAAGCAGCGCACGGTGCAGCTGCTCGTAGGTGGCTTCGCTGGCGTTCGGCTTCCAACCTTGCTCGGCCACCACCGTGTGCAGCTGCTGGTGCACATCGCGCCACTCGCGCACGCGGCGCGGGCTGATGAAGTGCTCGCGCAACTTGGCCTCGGCCTTGCGGTGGCTGAGTTTGTGCGAACGCGCCGGCGCAGGGCCGCCCCAAGCCGGCGCAGCCCCCTCGGGGGGCAGCGGCTGCGAAGCAGTCGCGTGGGGGTCAACAGGTCCGCCGCCGCGGAGGTCTCCGAGCCAGTTCCACAGCTTGAGCAAGCCGAGGAACTCGCTCTTCTCGTCGTCGAAGGGCTTGTGCTTGGCGTCGGCGGCCTGCTGCTGGTCGGGCGGTCGATCGCGCACGTCCTGGCTGGAGAGGCTGGCGGCGATGACCAGCATCTCGGTCAGGCACTGGCCGTCACGCGCCGCCAGCAGCATGCGGCCGACGCGCGGGTCGAGCGGCAGGCGGGCGAGCTGCTTGCCCGTGTCCGTGAGCTCGTTGGCTTCGTCCACCGCGCCCAGTTCGGCGAGCAGCTGATAGCCGTCGGCGATGGCCTTGCCGGGAGGGGCTTCGAGGAAGGGGAAGTCCTCGACCGCGCCGAGCCGAAGGCTCTTCATGCGCAAGATGACGCCAGCCAGCGAACTGCGCAGGATCTCCGGGTCGGTGAAACGCGGGCGGCCGGCGAAGTCGACCTCGTCGTACAGGCGCACGCAGATGCCGTTGCTGACGCGGCCGCAGCGACCGGCACGCTGGTTGGCGGCGGCCTGGCTGACCGACTCGATCTGCAGTTGCTCGACCTTGTTGCGGTAGCTGTAGCGCTTGACGCGGGCCGTGCCGGCGTCCACCACATAGCAGATGCCGGGCACGGTGAGCGAGGTCTCCGCAACGTTGGTGGCCAGCACGATGCGCGGCGCGCCATGCGGCTGGAACACGCGGTCCTGCTCTTGCTGGCTGAGGCGGGCGTAGAGCGGCAGCACCTCCACGCCCGGCGGGTGGTGGCCGCGCAAGGTCTCGGCCACCTCGCGGATCTCGCGCTCGCCGGGCAGGAAGACCAGGCAGTCGCCGGGGCCGCTGCGCCACAGCTCGTCGACGGCGTCGCGCACGGCGTCCGCCACGCCGTAGTCGCGCTTCTCTTCGAAGGGCCGCCAGCGATGCTCCACAGGGTAGAGGCGGCCGCTGACCTGGATGACGGGCGCAGGCCCATTCTTGCTTTCGAAATGGCGCGCGAAGCGCTCGGCGTCGATGGTGGCCGAGGTGACGACGATCTTCAGATCGGGCCGGCGCGGCAGCAGCTGCTTCAGATAGCCGAGCAGAAAGTCGATGTTCAGGCTGCGCTCGTGGGCCTCGTCAATGATGAGGGTGTCGTAGCGCTTGAGCAGCGGGTCGGTCTGCGTCTCGGCGAGCAGGATGCCGTCGGTCATCAGCTTGACCGAGGCGCCTTTCTCGAGCCGGTCATTGAAACGGATCTTGTAGCCCACGACTTCGCCCAGAGGCGTGTTCAGCTCCTCCGCGATGCGCTTGGCCACCGAGGTGGCGGCCAGACGCCGTGGCTGGGTGTGACCGATGAGCTTGCCGCCGTTCGCGGTGCCGCGGCCCAGCAGCAAAGCGATCTTGGGCAGCTGGGTGGTCTTGCCGGAGCCGGTCTCGCCACAGACGATCACGACCTGATGCGCGGCCATGGCGGCGGCGATCTCGTCGCGCCGCGCGCTGACGGGCAGGCTCTCCGGAAATGAGATGGCGAGCGGCCGACGTTCGGCAAATGAAATGGCCAGCGGAGCGCGCTGGCCAACAGGGGTGGGGTCTTGCATTGCGGGCGCATTGTCCCGCGCCGGCGGGTTCAGCTCTTTGGCGTGTAGCTGATGACCTGGATGACAGCGCCCTGCGGGTCCTGAAGAACGGCCATGCGCCCGACATGGGGGATATCGAAGGGGCCAGCGCACACGGTGCCGCCCAATCCTTTGGCCTTCTCCACCGTGGCGTCGCAGTCGGCCACGGTGACATAGCTGTTCCAGCAGGCGGGCATGGGCCCCTGCGGCGCCATGACGCCCCCCACCGAGGTGTCGCCCACCTTGATGAGGAAGTAGTCCCCCGGCCCGTAGTTCATGTTCTCGAATCGCCAGCCGAACAGGCTGCCGTAGAAGGCGCAGGCCTTGGCGGGGTCGGGCGTAGCCAACTCGTTCCAGCTGAATGCGCCTGGGGTGGCGTAAATGTCGTCGAAGGCTTTCATCAAGGCTCCGCAAGGGGTTGTGGATGGAGCCGGCATGCTGGTGAGCAGGGAGGCCTGCGTCAAGTCACGAATGGCACGGTGCAGCATCGGCACAATCCCCCGCTCATGAGCGCCCTGGTCTTCCCCCACACCTTCGTTCCCTGGTTCCGCGCGGTGGCGCCGTACATCCACGCCTACCGGGGCGAGACCTTCGTCGTGGGCGTGGCCGGAGAGGCCATTGCCGCCGGCAAGTTGCCCGTGCTGGCGCAGGACCTGGCGCTGATGCACGCCATGGGCATCCGCATCGTGTTGGTGCACGGCTTCCGGCCGCAGGTGGACGAACAGCTGCGCCTGAAGAACCACCCGGCCAAGTACCACCGCGGCATGCGCGTGACCGATGCCGTGGCGCTGGACAGTGCGCAGGAGGCGGCCGGTCAGCTGCGTTTCGAGATCGAAGCGGCCTTCAGCCAGGGCCTGCCCAACACCCCGATGGCCAACGCGACGCTGCGCGTGGTCAGCGGAAACTTCCTCACCGCCAAGCCGGTGGGCATCGTCGACGGCGTGGACCACGAACACTCCGGCTTCGTGCGCCGCGTCGACGCGACTGCCATGCAGGGCGCCATGAATGCCGGGGCGCTGGTGCTGCTCTCACCCTTCGGCTTCTCGCCAACCGGCGAGGCCTTCAACCTCATGATGGAAGACGTGGCGACGGAGACGGCGATTGCGCTGCAGGCGGACAAGCTGATTTTTCTGACCGAAATCGACGGCGTGCACGAGCAGCCGGACGACCCGGCGAGCCCCATCGACACCGAACTGGCGCTGGCAGACGCCGAGCGCTACCTTCGCGACTGGCCCGAGCCGCGCAGCGCCACCGACCGAGGCTTCTATCTGCGCTACTGCGTGAAGGCCTGCCGGGCGGGCGTGGATCGCTCGCACATCCTGCCCTTCGCAGTGGATGGTGCGCTTCTCCAGGAGGTCTACACCCACGACGGCATCGGCACCATGCTGGTGGACGAAAAGCTCGAAAGCCTGCGCGAGGCCACCAGCGACGATGTCTCCAGCCTCATCGCGCTGATTGAACCCTTCGAGCGTGAAGGCATGCTGGTCAAGCGTGACCGCACCGAGATCGAGCGGGACATTGACCATTACACGATCGTCGAACACGACGGGGTGATCTTTGGATGTGCGGCGCTCTACCCCTATGTGCAGGCCGGCACGGCCGAGATGGCCGCCCTCACCGTGAGCCCGTTGAGCCAAGGCCAGGGTGACGGTGAACGCTTGCTCAAGCGCATCGAACAGCGAGCCAAGGCCATGGGGTTGAAGTCGATCTTTGTGCTCACCACGCGCACCATGCACTGGTTCATCAAGCGTGGCTTCCAGGTCGTGGATCCGGACTGGCTGCCCGAGGAGCGCAAGCGCAAGTACAACTGGGATAGGCGCTCGGTGGTGATGGTCAAGACGCTCTGAGTACGATGCGGGCCTGATTTCGGAGCCTTTCCCATGACCCGCACCGTTCATTGCGCCTATCTCAAGAAGGAAGCCGACGGCCTCGACTTCCCCACCTACCCCGCACACACCGAACTGGGTCAGCGCATCTGGAACGAAGTCAGCAAGGAAGCCTGGGCGGCCTGGCTGAAGCACCAGACCATGCTGGTCAACGAGAACCGCCTGAACCTGGCCGATCTGCGCGCAAGGCAGTACCTGGCCCGGCAGATGCAGCAGTTCTTCTTTGGTGACGGCGATGGCGTCGACAAGCCGGCCGGCTATGTACCGCCGAGCGCTTGAGCCACTTGGCATTTGACTCAACGCAAACGCGAATAATTCGCATTAGATAGACTTCAGGCTGCTGCGGACCGTTGTCCGCCAGGAGCCTGCATGTCCTTCCTTCGATCCGCCATCGCCGCCAGCCTGCTGGCATCCAGCGCATTCGCCGCTCATGCCCAGGATCAGGTGCTCAACCTCTATTCGGCCCGTCACTACCAGACGGACGAAGCGCTCTACGCAAACTTCACCAAAGCCACCGGAATCCGCATCCAGCGGGTCGACGCCGACGACGCGGGCATCCTCAATCGGCTGAAGACCGAAGGTGCGGCCAGTCCCGCCGATGTGATCCTGCTCGTCGACGCCGCCCGTTTGGCGCAGGCGGAGCGAGACGGCCTCTTCCGTCCTTTCCGCTCTGCAGAGCTGGAACAGCGCATCCCGGCGCAGTACCGTGCCACGCCCAGCGCCGAAGGTTCGGCCTGGTGGGGCTTCTCGACCCGGGCGCGCGTCATCGTCTACAACAAGGCGTCCTTGAAGCGCGAGGATGTGGACCGCTACGAGAAGCTCGCCGACCCCAAGTTGAAGGGCAAGGTTTGCACGCGATCTGGCTCGCACCCCTACAACCTAAGCCTGTTCGGTGCCTTGCATGAGCACCTTGGCGCCGCCGGACTGGAGAGTTGGCTGAAGGGCGTGGTGGCCAATATGGCTCGCGGGCCCAAGGGCGGAGATACCGACCAGATCCGCGCTGTCGCCAGCGGGGAATGTCAGGTCGCCCTGAGCAATTCCTATTACTTGGCGCGGCTGATGCTGTCGGCCAAGCCGGACGATCAAGCCTTGGTCGAAAAAGTCGGCGTGGTGCTGCCCAACCAAGACAGCTACGGTACCCACATGAATATTGCTGGTGGAGCGATGGCTCGGCATACCAAGAATGCGGCTGCCGCCCAGAAGTTTCTGGAGTACCTCGCCAGCGACGCCGCACAGGGCTACTTCGCCAACGGCAACAACGAGTGGCCCGTGGTTTCGAGTGTGCGCATGAACAATCGAGCCTTGGATTCCATGGGTAACTTCAAGCGTGAGTCGATCCCCGTAGCCGCAGTTGCGGGTCATATTGGGAAAGTGCAACAAATGCTGGATCGAGTCGAATACAAGTAATTGTGTTTGGGATCATTTGGTTATCATGGCGCGGCGCAGCTGCCCGGCAGCGCTTCCGTCCATGAACAACGAGGTGGCCCCATGGCAAACCTGCAGGAACTGATGGCCCAGCGTGAAGCGCTGGACAAACAAATCGAAGAAACCCGCCTGCGCGATCGCTCGGCTGCGGTCAGCAAGGTCAAGGCGCTAATGGCCGAATATGGACTGACGGTTGCGGACCTCAACGGCCGCGCCAAAGGCGTGCCGAAGAGCTCCAAGAGCGGTTCCAAGGTGGCAGCCAAGTACCGAAACAAGGCAACCGGCGAGACTTGGAGCGGGCGTGGCCTCAAGCCCAAGTGGTTGGCGGCGGCCTTGAATAGTGGCGCGAAGCTCGAAGACTTCGCCGTCTGACCCTCGCTCCCCACAAAACCCCGCTGCGGCGGGGTTTTTGTGCTTTTGAGGCGCTCGCTGCCGAGCGCGAAAGCAAGCCTCCAGCCCCTAGACTGCACGGGTGATCCCGCCCGAATTCGTCCAGCAGCTGCTGTCTCGCATCGACATCGCCGAGGTCGTGGGAGCGCATGTCGAGCTGCGTAAAACCGGCGGCAATTTGCTCGGGTTGTGTCCCTTCCACGGGGAAAAATCGCCCAGCTTCACCGTTAGCCCCAGCAAACAGTTCTATCACTGCTTCGGGTGTGGCGCACATGGTGATGCGCTGAGATTCATCACGGAGTATCAGGGCCTCGGCTTTGTCGAAGCGGTGCAGGAATTGGCCAGGCGCGTGGGCATGGAGGTACCCAGCGATCCACGCTCTGCGGCGCAACGCGAGCAAGCTGCGCAAGCCAAGGCACAGCGCAAAGGCCTAAGTGAATTGCTGGCACAGGCTCAGCGCCATTACGCCAAGGAGTTACGCGACCATCCGCGAGCCATCGAGTACTTGAAAGGCCGGGGCCTGAGCGGCCAAGTGGCCGCTGACTTCGGCATCGGATTCGCGCCACCCGGCTGGCGCTCCTTGGCTCGATGTTTCCCGGCTTATGACGAACCTGATCTGGTCAGCGCCGGACTGGTCATTGAATCCGGTGAGGGGGAGGAAGAAGCCAGCCAAAAGCGCTACGACCGGTTTCGCGACCGCATCATGTTTCCAATTCGCAATGTGACCGGCGAAGTGATCGGATTCGGCGGGCGTGTACTGGGTAAAGGCGAGCCGAAGTACCTCAACTCCCCGGAAACCCCGGTATTCAACAAAGGAACGGAGCTCTACGGGCTTTTCGAAGCACGCAGCGCCATTCGCCAACGCGGCTACGCACTCGTGGTGGAGGGTTACATGGACGTGGTGGCCCTGGCTCAGCATGGGCTGCGTCATGCCGTAGCCACCCTCGGCACGGCCTGCACGGCTGAACATGTGGCCAAGCTGTTCCGGTTCACCGAGCAGATCGTGTTCAGCTTTGACGGGGATGCGGCCGGCCGTCGTGCCGCGGCGCGCGCTCTCCAGTCATCCCTGCCGCACTTGAACGAGAAGAGGACTGCGCGATTCCTCTTCCTGCCGACTGAGCATGACCCTGACACCTTTGTCCGCGAGTTTGGCGCAGAGGCCTTCGAAGGGCAGGTTGAAAGAGCGCAGGCCGCATCGGGGTATTTGCTCGAACTGGCCCAGGATGGCTGCCGGCTGGACGCGCCGGAAGGCCGTGCACGTCTCCTCGCGCAAGCCAAACCCATGTGGCTGACCATGCCGGAGAGCTTGCTCCGCCGTCAGTTGCTTGGCGAAATCGCGCGACTGGCTCGCTTGCCAGAGGCCGAACTGCTGGAGTCTTGGTCTGGGCGCACCTCCCCCCCACCGGCGTCTGGAGACGGCCCTCAAGCGCGTCCGCGTCGACCCCAGGCACCACGGCGCATGACCAGCGCACTGCGACCTGATGTGGAAGTTCAAGTGCTTCGCCTCCTGCTTGTGCATGCCGCTTGGTGGGAACGGCTTGATTCCAGTACCCACGAACGGCTCTTGAACCGCGACACACCGGCCTCGCGCCTGCTGAGTTGGCTGGACCGACACATTGCTGAGCACGGCCCGCCGCACTGGGCGGCGCTGCGGCCCATGCTGCTGGCTGACCCAGCTCTTTTGGAGGCGCAGCAGCAGTTGCCTCGCCTGGATCTCGCCGCCCTGGACTTCCAGGCGACGCTCGAGACGCCTTTCGAGGATCTGGAGAGGCTCCTGGAACGCATCGATCAGCCCGACCACAGTGCCGTGCTCGGTCGCTCTGCGCCGGGCCTCAGACGATAGGCGTGCTCCGAAGCATCGGGGGCATGCGCGGCACGGGTAAAATATAGGGTTTGCTGAGCCCATTGCTCAGCCCGCTCGCAAGGATCCGCATGCCCGCCAAGAAAGCCGCCCCCGCCTCCGACACGAAGAAGAATCTTGCCAAGAAGGCGGCTGACGCCGAGTTGGAGCTGAAGCCCAGCAGCGCGGCCAAGGGCAGCAAGGCGACCAAGGCAGCCGCACCAGACGAGGACGACAAGCCCAAGCGGGGCCGCAAGCCCAAGGCGACCACGGAGCCGGCCAAGGGCAAGAAGGCCGCACCCGAGGAAGATGAAGACCTCGGCGAAGTCGACGAGGAGCTCGAAGTCGAGGCTGAAGCAGAGGCTGAAGTCGAATCGACCGCTGAGGAAGAGGAAAAGGCCAAGCCTCTGCGCATGAAGGTCAGCCGCGCCAAGGAGCGCGCGCTGATGCGTGAATTCGGCCTGGACGACACGCAGTTGTCGGAAGAGGAAGTCGCGAAGCGCCGCCAGGAGCTCAAGACCCTCATCAAGATGGGCAAGACCCGTGGTTTCCTGACGCATCAGGAGATCAACGACCACCTGCCTGAAAAGCTGATCAACGAGGAAATCCTCGAAGCCATCGTGTCGATGCTGAACGACATGGGCATCGCGGTGTACGAGCAGGCGCCAGACGCTGCCACCCTGCTGATCCAGGGGCAAAGCACCGCTGCAGCCACCGAGGAAGAGGCCGAGGAAGCCGCTGAAGCGGCACTCTCCACGGTCGACTCGGAGTTCGGCCGCACCACCGACCCGGTGCGCATGTACATGCGCGAGATGGGCACCGTGGAACTGCTGACCCGTGAAGGCGAGATCGAGATCGCCAAGCGCATCGAGGGCGGCCTGCACGCCATGCTGATCGCCATCTCGGCCAGCCCGACGACGATTGCCGAAATCCTGGCATTGGCCGACAAGATCCGCGCCGGTGAAATGCAGATTTCCGACCTGGTCGACGGCTTCGTTTCCGACGACGAAGCGGACGACTACGTGGCCGAAGAGGATTTCGACGAATTCGACGAGGAAGACGATGACGATGGTCAGGGCGGCAGCAAGGCGCTGACCAAGAAGCTGGAAGAGCTGAAGAACGCGGCTCTGGTGAAGTTCGACTCGCTTTCGAGCAACTTCGACAAGATGCGCAAGGCCTTCGAGAAGGATGGCTACAAGAGCCCCGCCTACAACAAGGCGCAGCAAGGCATCACCGACGTGATGATGTCGATCCGCTTCACGGTGCGCACCATCGAGCGTCTGTGCGACATCCTGCGCAGCCAGGTGGACGACGTGCGCCGCTACGAGCGCGAGATCCGCAAGATCGTCGTCGACAAGTGCGGCATGCCTCAGGATCACTTCATCAAGGTCTTCCCGCCCAACATCCTGAACCTGGAGTGGGCGGCCAAGGAATCGCAGGGCAGCAAGCCGTGGTGCGCCACCCTGTCACGCCACTTGCCGCCGGTGCAGGAACTGCAGCAGAAGCTGGTCGATATCCATGCGAAGGCCGTGGTTCCGCTGGAAGACCTCAAGCTCATCAACAAGAAGATGAGCGAAGGCGAACGTGCCAGCCGCGATGCCAAGAAGGAAATGATCGAGGCCAACCTGCGCCTGGTCATCTCGATCGCCAAGAAGTACACCAACCGCGGCCTGCAGTTCCTGGACCTGATCCAGGAGGGCAACATCGGCCTGATGAAGGCGGTCGACAAGTTCGAGTACCGCCGCGGCTACAAGTTCTCGACCTACGCCACTTGGTGGATCCGTCAGGCCATCACGCGCTCGATCGCCGACCAGGCACGCACCATCCGCATCCCGGTTCACATGATCGAAACGATCAACAAGATGAACCGCCTGTCGCGCCAGCACCTGCAGGAGTTCGGCTACGAGCCTGACGCGCCCACGCTGGCCGAGAAGATGGAGATCCCCGAGGACAAGATCCGCAAGATCATGAAGATCGCCAAGGAGCCGATCTCCATGGAGACGCCGATCGGCGACGACGACGACAGCCACCTTGGCGACTTCATCGAGGACACGAACAACGTGGCCCCTGTTGAGGCCGCCATGCAGGCCGGCCTGCGTGACGTGGTGAAGGACATCCTGGACGGCCTCACGCCCCGCGAAGCCAAGGTGCTGCGCATGCGCTTCGGCATCGAGATGCAGAGCGACCACACGTTGGAGGAAGTCGGAAAGCAGTTCGACGTCACCCGCGAACGCATCCGTCAGATCGAAGCCAAGGCCATCCGCAAGCTCAAGCACCCGAGCCGCTCGGACAAGCTGCGAACCTACCTGGAAAACCTCTGACCCTCATGGGCCGCTGTCCGGCGACTTCAAACGCCTCACTGAACGGTTGCCGCTTTCGTCGATGACGCAGATCCGCGAACGCAGCGTTCTCTTCGCGGATCTGCGCGGCAGTACATCGCTGTACGAGACTTTGGGGAATGCTGAAGCCACCACGGTCGTGACGCACACCGTCGCGCAATTGGGTCGGGCGATCGACCAAGCCGGGGGGCATCTCGTGAAAACGCTTGGCGACGGCCTGATGGCGGTGTTCGATACCCCTGAGGCCGCGCTCGACGCTGCTGAGGCCATGCACGAAGTACTGGACGGCCTGGTTGCGATGGGTCGCCAACGAGGGGCTTCACCCGGCCTGAAGGCGCTTCGCTTGCAGGTGGCTATTTCCTTCGGCGAAGTCGTTGAAATGAACGCTGACTGCTTCGGCGACGCCGTCAACGTGGCGGCTCGCCTCATCGACCACGCCGGCGACAACGAAACCCTCGTCACCGCTGAGCTGCGAGATGGCTTGGCCGCCTATCGTCGTGCACGCTTTCGTAGCCTGGACCTGATCAATTTGCGCGGCCGAGCGGAGCCGGTGCATGTCCATGTACTTGAAGCCACGGCAGGCGCCGACCCCGCCGCCACCGCCTTCGGCGACGCCGGGTTCATCGCCGCAGAGCCCGATGGCATCCATTTGCGATGGCACGAACTCGATCGCGTATTCGACATCGGGCAACTGCCCATCGTGCTGGGCCGCAGCGCTCAGGCGGCTTTCTGCATCACTGACGCGCGCGTCAGCCGCTCTCACGCGCGCATCGACTGGCATGCCGGCAGCTTCACGCTCACCGACCTGAGCTTCAACGGCAGCTATGTGCGCTTCGGTTCGAGCGGCGAGGTGCTGCAATTGCGACGCAACTCCTGCACCTTGCATGGCAGCGGCATGATCGGGCTGGGCAGCACGCCCGACGACCCCGACGCGCCGCGCGTCCACTTCGACGTCCTGCATTTCGCTGAGACCCAACCGCATGGCCACTGAAAGGGGCGCTGATTCGGCCGCTGATCCGCTTTCAGCCTTTCGCCACGGCTGTACCGCGGGGCCTGCCACTGGCATCCTGCTCTGCAACCTGGGCAGCCCCGACGAGCCCACGCCGGAAGCCACGCGCCGCTACCTCGCGCAATTCCTGTCTGATCCGCGGGTGGTCGAGATTCCGCGCCTGCTTTGGTGGCCCATCCTGCACGGCATCATCCTCAACACCCGGCCGAAAGCAAGCGCCGCCAAGTACGCGCAGGTGTGGATGAAAGGCGAAGCGCTCGGTGCGCCGCTCAAGGTCTTCACCCAGCGACAAGCCAAGCTGCTGCAAGGCATGCTGGGCGAACGTGGGCACCGGGTTCAAGTGGCCTGGGCCATGCGCTATGGCCAGCCGGGCATCGCGCAGGCGCTGGACGCCCTTCGCGCGAACGGCGCGCAGCGCTTGCTCGTGTTCAACGCCTACCCGCAGTACTGCGCGGCCACCGTGGCCAGCAACCTCGACGTGGTCTCAGCGTGGATGCAGCAGCAGCGTGCCCTGCCCGAGTTGCGCTTCATTACCCATTACCACGACGACGAGGCCTACCTGCGTGCGTTGGCCCGCAGCGTGAAGGCCCATTGGCAGCGTGAAGGCCGAGGCCGCGTGCTGCTGATGAGCTTTCACGGCATGCCCGAGCGCACCCTGAAGCTGGGTGACCCCTACCACTGCGAATGCCACAAGACCGCCCGCCTGCTAGCCGAGCGCCTGGGCCTGCAAGCGCATGAGTGGCGCGTCAGCTTCCAGAGCCGCTTCGGCAAGGCCAAGTGGCTGGAGCCCTCCACCGAGCAGGTGCTGCAAGAACTGGGGCAGCAAAAGCTCGATGCCCTCGACCTCATTTGCCCAGGCTTCTCCGCGGACTGCCTGGAAACGCTGGAAGAGATCGCCATGGAAGGCCGCGAGACCTTTCAGCATGCAGGGGGCGGACAGTACCGCTACATCCCCTGCCTGAACGACAGCAGTGAGGGCATGCAGGCGCTGACAGAGATTGCCGAGCGTCACCTGGCCGGTTGGCCGACGCAAGCAGCGGCCCTCAGCGCTGACGAGCTGACCCTCCAAGCAGCCCGCGCCCGCGCGCTCGGAGCAAAGGCTTGAGCGCTGCCCCTGAGGCCATGCGCCTCGACAAATGGCTGTGGGCGGCGCGCTTCTTCAAGACCCGGCAATTGGCCGTGGAAGCGGTGGATCGTCATCGGGTCGAGCTCAATGGTCAACCCTGCAAGCCGGGTCGCGACATTCGCCCTGGCGACCGCCTGCGCATGGCACAAGGCGGCTGGTGGCGCGAAGTCGAGGTGCTGGGGCTGAGCCTGCACCGCGGCCCGGCACCGATCGCCCAGCAGCTATATCGAGACACACCCGGCAGCTTGGCGGCCGCCGCAGCAGCGGCCGAACGACGACGCCTTCAGCCCGAACCGGCGGCCAGCATCGAGCAAGGTCGCCCGACCAAGCGCGACCGCCGTGAGCTTCAGGCCTGGGATCGCTGGAGCGCGTCCTTGAACGACGAATGAGCCGCAGACGCTGGTGGGTGGTGGCCGCCATCGGGGTGATGGGCGTGCTCGCCCTCTGGGCGCCCAGGCCGCTTTGGCCCCGCGCCTCAGTGCCAGTGGCCCCAAAGCTGCCCCTCGCTGAAGCGCCAGCTGCCAGCAAAGCAGCTGCGGCGGCTTTCGCCGAACCCGTTGCAGCATCGGAGAGCAAGCAAGCCGCCTCAGGCGCTTCGGTCACCGAGCTGCTGCGGCAGATGCACCGCATCGAGCGCGCGCATTGCACCGAGATGTCCGGCCGCCGGGAGCAAATGCGAGCCTTGCAGCAGGCGCTACAAGCCGCAGTGCCTTCCTCCGGTCCAGCCGCCGTTTGGACTGCATCGATGCAAGAGTCCGCCGACTTGCTCAAGGCCAAGGCGTATGAAGCTGGGCAACGCATGCGCGCGCTGCGGCTCGCGCAGCTCGATGCCCGCCATGACGAACTTTCGCGTGGCATTGCGCTCTGGCTACGTGGGCAGGCAGATGCCCTGCCGGCCTTGGCACTGCGCAGCAACGACCCACGCCTGTTGCGCCTGGCGCTGCGCCTAGGCTGCAAGGTCGATGTCGAAGCCTGTCGACGCCGCTTGCGAGACCGCTGGCTGCAGCTCGAACCCGACAACGCTGCTGCTTGGTTGGTGCAATAGGAGCGCTTTTCCAAGGAAGACCCCAGCCTGTCGCCCGGTGAGCGCGAACGCCAGATGGATGCGCTGCTGGCTGGCATGGCCCAAGCGACTCGGCACGACCGAGGCATGACAGAGCCGATGCAGGCGGTGCTGACCGCCTCGGGCCCAGCGCCCGGAGGACTGCACGCCACGGTGGAGATGCTCGAGTGGCATTACCTGCCTGATGCGGCGCCCCGTACGCCCGAGCTCCTTTGGTTTGAACACTGCAGGCCACCCAGCAGCCCGACCGGATCGGTGCGGGCGCGAGCCTGCGTGGCTGCTGCCCATGCCATCTGGAACGCCGAGCCGGTTCTGCTGATGGATGCGCTCAGTGCCTTCGCGGTGGTTCGCCAACTGGGCGAACACAACAACCCGCCTTGGGACTTGCGCGAGCGACGCCTGGACGCGCTGCGAATCATGCTGATGCGGCAGTCGAAGTCCACCGCCGAGTTCATGGTGCGGGGCACGGCCTGCCAACCTGACCCGGTGCTCCAGGACTTCCATCGCCAATGGCTCATGGAAGGTGATGTGCCCGCGCTGCTCGGTGAAATCAGACGCCAAGGTCTGGATGAAGAGCAACTGGCCGCCGAGCATCGAGCCCGAGAGGCGCAAATCGATGCCGCTGCGCCCGCAGCCTCGCGCTGACTGGCGAACGCCCACCGCAATCAGCAACGACACCCGTCCGCTTCGAAGAGTCCTTGGCTACCATGGCTCGATGTGCCTCCTGCACCGACCCTCGGTTCTCTGCCTCGCACTCGCCAGTCTGGTCGCTTGCGGTGGGGGCAGCGACACCCATTCCACGGTCGCTGCGTCGCCCCCGCCGGCCGCACCGAGTCAGGCAGCCGACATCGCCGTGCTCTTCTTCGGAAACAGCCACACGCACGCGCACAACGTGCCTGGCCTGGTGGGCGCCATGCTGGAGTTCGCCAATCCCGGCAAGACCGTGCTGGTGATGGACGCGCCGGGCGTGCTCTTTCTGGACGAGAGGATGCAGGACGCCAGCTCCACCACCCTGCTGGACGGGCGCAAGTGGACGCACTTGGTGTTGCAAGCGCAGCGCTACAGCAGTTCCGGCACCGTCAACTACCCCACCAGCCAGGCCGAGGACTGGGTGCGCCGCGCCCGGGCCAAGGGAACGGTTCCGGTGATGTTTCCCGAATGGCCGCGCGCCGGCGTCAACGAAACCGAGCGCATCTGGGCGCTTTACGGCGGCATTGCCCAGCGGGCGGGCGCCTGCATCGCCCCGGTGCCAATGGCCTTCGACCGCGCCAAGGCCGCACTCCCCGACCTGGAACTGCACGCCAGCGACGGCAATCACAGCAGTCCCCAGGGCGCACTGCTCGCCGCCTACCTGATCTATGCCACCCTCAGCGGCCGCAGCCCAGCCGATTTGCCGACGCTGCTGGTGAGCGCCGTGCACGAAAGCGCGCAAGCCCGGCTGCGAACACTGGCGGCAGCCAGCTTGGCGGCTGGCCCTGCGGCTCAGGCGGGATGTCCGACCTAGGACTTGCCCTGACGCACAATTCGCCCCCTTGAAGCACAGGGGCATGTCCCCATGTGCTGCGCCAACGGCGCGGCGAAGCGCCGCTTCCCCCGGGCCGCTCAGCGGCCAACGCAACCCATTCCCCCGACTTTCATGAGCACCGACCTGCCCGAGCAGACCGACGCCGCTGCGCCCGCCGCTGACGAAGCGCCCTCCCTGAAGACCGATGCCGAACTGGCCCTTGAAGCTCGCCTGGCCGAGATGAGCGACGCCTACCTGCGCGCCAAGGCCGAGGCCGAGAACACCCGTCGCCGCGCCGACGAAGACGTCAGCAAGGCCCGCAAGTTCGCGGTCGAAGGCTTCGCCGAGGCCATGCTGCCCGTGCTGGACAGCCTCGATGGCGCCATTGCCAACACGAGCAGCTCGCCCGAGACCCTGCTGGAGGGCGTGCACGCCACGCGCCGCCAGCTGCTGCAGGCCCTGGAACGCAACCGGGTGGTGGAGATCAACCCGGCGCAGGGCGCGAAGTTCGACCCCCACCAGCACCAGGCCATCTCGGCCATCCCGGCGGAGCAAGAACCGAACACCGTGGTGGCCGTGCTTCAGAAGGGCTACCTGATCGCCGACCGCGTGCTACGACCGGCCTTGGTCACGGTTTCGGCACCGCGCTGATCGCGCCTCCCTCTTGAAGGCGCCGCCTTCTCCCCCAATTCGAACGCAATCCCAACAAATTCTCAGGAGCATCCCATGGGCAAGATCATCGGCATCGACCTCGGCACCACCAACAGCTGCGTCGCCATCCTCGACGGCAGCAGCACGCGCGTGATCGAGAACGCCGAAGGCGCACGCACCACCCCGTCCATCATTGCCTACATGGAAGACGGCGAGGTGCTGGTGGGCGCACCGGCCAAGCGCCAGGCGGTCACCAACCCGCGCAACACCCTGTACGCGGTGAAGCGCCTGATCGGCCGCAAGTTCTCCGAGAAGGAAGTGCAGAAGGACATCGACCTGATGCCCTACACCATCGCCGCCGCCGACAACGGCGACGCCTGGGTGGAAGTGCGCGGCAAGAAGATGGCCCCGCCCCAGGTTTCGGCCGAGGTGCTGCGAAAGATGAAGAAGACGGCCGAGGACTTCCTCGGCGAAGAGGTGACCGAAGCCGTGATCACGGTGCCGGCCTACTTCAACGACAGCCAGCGGCAGGCCACCAAGGATGCTGGCCGCATCGCCGGACTGGACGTCAAGCGCATCATCAACGAGCCCACCGCCGCCGCGCTCGCCTTCGGCCTGGACAAGGCAGGTGCCGGCCACAAGGGCGACCGCAAGATTGCCGTGTACGACCTGGGCGGCGGCACCTTCGACGTGTCGATCATCGAGATCGCTGACGTCGATGGCGAAAAGCAGTTCGAAGTGTTGTCCACCAACGGCGACACCTTCCTGGGTGGCGAGGACTTCGACCAGCGCGTCATCGACTACATCGTCACCGAGTTCAAGAAGGAACAGGGCGTCGACCTGACCAAGGACGTGCTGGCCCTGCAGCGCCTGAAGGAAGCCGCCGAGAAGGCCAAGATCGAGCTGTCCAGCGCCGCCAGCACCGACGTCAACCTGCCCTACATCACCGCCGACGCATCGGGCCCCAAGCACTTGAACATCAAGCTCACCCGCGCCAAGCTGGAGAGCTTGGTCGATGAGCTGATCGAACGCACCATCGCGCCCTGCCGCACGGCCATCAAGGACGCCGGCGTGAGCGTGAGCGACATCGACGACGTCATCCTCGTCGGTGGCATGACCCGCATGCCCAAGGTGCAGGAGGCGGTGAAGGCCTTCTTCGGCAAGGAGCCGCGCAAGGATGTGAACCCGGATGAGGCCGTCGCCGTCGGCGCCGCCATCCAGGGCTCGGTGCTGTCCGGCGACCGCAAGGACGTGCTGCTGCTCGATGTCACCCCGCTGTCCCTGGGCATCGAGACCCTGGGCGGTGTGATGACGAAGATGATCAAGAAGAACACGACCATCCCGACCAAGTTCGCGCAGACCTTCTCCACCGCCGACGACAACCAGCCGGCGGTGACCATCAAGGTCTTCCAGGGCGAGCGCGAGATGGCGCAGGCCAACAAGTCGCTGGGCGAGTTCAACCTCGAAGGCATTCCGGCCGCGCCGCGCGGCGTGCCGCAAATCGAGGTCACCTTCGACATCGACGCCAACGGCATCCTGCACGTCAGCGCCAAGGACAAGGGCACCGGCAAGGAGAACAAGATCACCATCAAGGCGAACTCGGGTCTTAATGAGGCCGAGATCGAGAAGATGGTCAAGGACGCCGAGGCCAACGCCGCCGAGGACAAGAAGAAGGTCGAACTGGTTCAGGCCAAGAACCAGGGCGATGCCATGGTGCACTCGGTGAAGAAGTCGCTGGGCGAGTTCGGCGACAAGCTGGAAGCCGACGAGAAGGCCAAGATCGAAGCCGCCATCAAGGACGCCGAGGACACGTTGAAAGTCAGCGAGGACAAGGCCGAGATCGAAGCCAAGACCGAGGCCCTGATGAAGGCCAGTCAGAAGCTCGGCGAGAAGGTGTACGAGCAGGCGCAAGCCGCGCAGGGCGCCGCTGCCGGTGCGGGGGCTGACGCGGCCCAGCCTCAGCAAGCCAAGCCCGCCGACGAGAACGTGGTCGACGCTGAGTTCAAGGAAGTCAAAGACCAGAAGTAAGCGAGCAGCTCTGAACCTTGGCCGGGGCCTTCGCCCCGGCCTTACGCATTTCCAGGATTTGCATGGCTTCCAAGCGCGACTACTACGAAGTCCTTGGTGTGGCGAAAAACGCCAGCGAGGACGACATCAAGAAGGCCTACCGCAAGCTGGCCATGAAGCACCACCCCGACCGCAACCAGGGCGACGGGGCAAAGGTGGCCGAGGAGAAATTCAAAGAGGCCAAAGAGGCTTATGAGATGCTCTCCGACGCCCAGAAGCGCCAGGCCTATGACCAGTTCGGACACGCCGGCGTGGACCCCAACATGGGTGGTCGTGGCGGGCCCGGCGGGCCAGAGGGTTTCGGTGGCTTCGCCGATGCCTTCGGCGACATGTTCAACGACATCTTCGGTGCGCGTCGCGGAGGTGGTGGCCAGGGGGGCCAGCGCGTCTATCGAGGCGCCGACTTGTCGTACTCGCTGGAGATCACCCTGGAGGAGGCGGCACGCGGCTCCGAAACGCAGATCAAGATCCCCAGTTGGGAGACCTGCGGCACCTGCAACGGCACCGGTGCCAAGCCGGGCACCAGCGTGAAGACCTGCGGCCACTGCAACGGCACAGGGACCGTGCATGTGCGCCAGGGCTTCTTCAGCATCCAGCAGACCTGCCCGCACTGCCACGGAAGCGGCAAGGTGATTCCCGACCCTTGCGGTGCGTGCCACGGGGCCGGCAGGATCAAGAAGACCAAGACGCTGGAGGTGAAGATTCCCGCCGGCATCAACGAGGGCATGCGCATCCGCTCCAGCGGCAACGGCGAGCCCGGCGTGAATGGTGGGCCGGCGGGCGATCTGTACATCGAGATCCACATGAAGGATCACGAAATCTTCCAGCGCGACGGCGACGACCTGCACTGCACGGTGCCGGTGCAGTTGACCACGGCAGCCCTGGGTGGCGACATCGACGTGCCGACGCTCGACGGAAAAGCCGAGATCGAGTTGCCTGAGGGCACTCAGCATGGGAAGACCTTCCGTCTGCGTGGCAAAGGAATCAAAGGCCTGCGCTCCAGCTACCCCGGCGACCTGTATTGCCATGTCAGCGTCGAGACACCGGTGAAGTTGACCGAACATCAGCGCAAGCTGCTCAAGGAACTGGACGAGTCCTTCCGCAAGGGCGGTGAAAAGCATTCGCCCAGCAGCAAGAGCTGGGCGGATCGGGTGAAGGACATCTTCAAGTAAGACTTTGAGAAAGCGCGGCGCCCCCGCAACAAATCAGGGGCTTTGCCTCTGCAGGCGCCGCGCGGCTCGGCCGAAGATCGGGGGATCGGAATGCCCCCATGCTGATCGACGCCACCATTCACAAGGCCAATGCGCTGGTCATTGACGCCAACGCGAACTCCCGCTCGTTGATCACCGCGCAGCTGCGCGAGGTTGGGCTGGGGTTTGTGCGCGCGGTCACGCGGGTGAAGGACGCGCGGATCGTGCTGGAAAACGCGCCCTACGACCTCGTCATCTGCGACTACCACTTCGACGGCCACGAGGAGTCGGGGCAGGACTTGCTGGACGAGTTGCGGCGCGAAAACCTGCTTCCGTACTCCACGGTGTTCATGATGATCACCGGGGAGGCCACCTATGCCAAAGTGGCCGAAGCGGCTGAGGCGGCACTTGATGGCTACTTGATCAAACCCTACACCCTGAACTCTCTGGCGGAACGCATCCAGGCCGCAAGGCACCGCAAGCGAGTGCTGGGTCCTATCTTCGAGGCGATTGAGGCGCAAGATTTCGAACGTGCGGCGGGCCTGTGCTTGGAGCGTTTCGAAGCCCGGGCCGAGTTTTGGCTGTTCGCAGCACGCATCGGTGCCGAATTGCTGTTGCGCTTGCGCCGTCATGCTGATGCCAAGCGCCTCTACGAAGCCATCATCCAGGCGAAGACGGTGCCCTGGGCCAAGCTTGGCGTGGCTCGAAGCGAATTGGAGGCAGGCAACCTGTCCCAGGCACGTCGAACACTAGAGAACCTGATCGGCGAAATGCCGGACCATGCCGATTCCCATGATGTCCTGGGACGGGTTCACATGGAGCAAGGCGATGTGATTGCAGCGCGCAACACCTACCGGACAGCCGTCGAACTGACGCCAGGATGCCTGCTACGAGCGCAGCGCGCCGGCACGTTGAGTTTCTACTGTGGTGACCGTGAAGAAGCGCTGCGGCTGCTGGAGCGTGCGACGGTCAACGGCCTCAAGTCCAAGCTGTATGACGCCTTCACGCTGGTGCTCATCGCATTGATGCGATTCGACAAACGCGACGGAAAGGCCCTCAAGTCCACGCAGGTGCAGCTGCTGCAAATGCTTGAACGGTTTCCGAACTCAGCCCGCCTGCAGCGCTTCGCAACCGCCATCGGCGGCTTGCTTGCTCTGCAGGACAAGCAGACAGCTGGTGCACTGGAAGCCGCCCGCGAACTTGCGGCCGAGAGCGGCCGCCATGAGGCAGATCATGAGGTGGCCAGCTTGGTGATTGCCATCTGGAAGCGCCTCGCCGACCAGGCCTTGCAGATCGACGAGATGGCCGACCTGATGCACCGTATCGGCCTTCGCTACTGCATCAACAAGGCCAGTACAGAAATCCTGGTGGCCATGGCGGAGAACAACGAAGGCATCGCGCAGACTCTTCGTGACTGCCACGCCAAAATCTTCGAAGTGGCCGAAACGGCGATGAAGCAATCGCTTCGCGGTCAAGCGGCTGCCGGCGTTCAATTGCTCATGCAGCAGGGGGAACGCACCCGAAATGCCAAGCTCATCGACATGGCCATGTCAGTGCTGAAGCGACATGCCGAGCGGGTTGACAACGCTGCAGAATTGGAAAGCAGCATCGCTGCCTTGCAAGAGCGCTATGTCAAACCACTGGGAGCCAGCGTGGCACGGGCTCGGTCTGCTGGCGGCATGGCACTGCGCGGCACCTGATTCAGAACAGTTCGGCCTGTGCACTGGCCCCTGCTGCGGGCCGCCGGAACTGGGAGAAGTCGGGTTCACGCCCTCGCCGGCTCAAGCCGAGACGCCCGCAGGCTTTGTCGAAGCGTTGGCGCAAGAGGTCTGCCCAGATGCCTTCTCCGCGGAATCGCGAACCGAATCGGGCATCGTTCAGTCGCCCACCCCGCAGGTCGCGCAGGCGCGCCAGCACACGGTCGGCTCGGTCGGGCAAATGGCGTCTCAGCCAGTCTTCGAACAGCGGCGCCACCTCCCAGGGCAGACGCAAAGGAATGGTCCAGGCCTCCACCGCGCCGGCCTCACGAGCTGCGCCAAGAATGCGCTCAAGTTCGGGCTCGTTCACGAACGGAATGATGGGCGAAACACTGACGCCCACCGCCAGGCCGGCCTCGGTGAGGCGACGGATGGTGAGCAGGCGGCGCTGCGGCGAGCTGGCCCGAGGCTCCAACCGACGGGCCAGTTCGGGATCCAATGTGGTCAAAGTGATCTGCACGCTGACGAACTCGGCCATGGACGCAAGCAGGTTCACATCGCGCTCCACCGCGCTGCTCTTGGTGATGAGAAGGAACGGGTGCCTGCATTCAGCCAGCACCTCGATCAGGCCACGGGTCAGTCGAAGCCGGCGTTCGATGGGCTGGTAGGCATCGGTGGCTGAGCCGATGCACAGGCTACGCGGCATGTAGCGCTGGCTGGCCAGAGCCGTGCGCAGTGTGTTGACGCTCGCGAAGAACTGACCCGGGCTGCTCGTTTAAAACTGACCCACCCGGTAAGGCTACCCGAGGGCGCCCGCGTCTGTGGATATCTCTGAGTTCTTCGGGTCTCCTTTCTTGCGTTGAGC
>JAFLDE010000043.1 GCA_017302655.1 Burkholderiales bacterium | reverse complement strand
GCGCCGCAACTTCGGTTGCGGCTCGAGCCGCGAGCACGCGCCGTGGGCGCTCGAGCAGTACGGCTTCCGGGCGCTGATCGCGCCGAGCTACGCCGACATCTTCTACAACAACTGCTTCAAGAACGGCTGCGCGCCCAGGGCGAACACCGTCTCGGTGAGGGCGCCGCCCACGCAGACGACGCGCTCGGCGCGCCCCTGCGCAATGGCGGCTGGCAGCCCGCCCAGGCAACTCAGGCTGCCCAAAGCCCGGGCCAGGCCCTGACGGCGTTTCATGCCGCGCACCCCACGGGATCGCTCTGCCAGGCCGGCTCGTGCACGAGTCGGTCGATGAGTTGGCGCCAGGCGCAGCGCTCGGGCTTGCCGGGTTTGCGCTGGCCGAAGAACTGCGCGATCAACTCGCCCTGGGTGTCGAACAGCTCCAGCGAGCTGACCAGGCCGTCGCTGGTGGGCTTGCGCACGGCCCAGGCCTCGGCGATGGCGTCTTCACGCAGGTGCAGGTTGAATCGTTCGTCGAGCACATTGAGCCAGGGCCCCATGACGACCACTCGTTGCACCGGCCCGCTGTGGATCTGGATGCAGCCCGGGTTGCCGACGAAGACCATGATGGGGGTGCCCTCGCCCGCAGCGGCCTGCAAGACGGCGCGGGCGGCATGCGCGTCGAGCGGCTGCGCAAAGCGCGGCTCGGCGGCGCGCAGCGCCTGCGTGCGCGTCAGCCCATGCTTCATCAGGAGGCCGAAGAACTCATGCGTGTCGCGCATCGACGCCCAGTCGGCGCGGAAGGCGTCCAGGTCGGTGTTCGCTGCGGCTCCTGGCGAGGGCTTCGCCATGGATTCGACCCAATGGGGCGCAGCCAGGCTCTCATCGGCCCAGCGGGTCATGCAGGCGAACCAGGCCTCGCGATGGCTGTTTGGTCGCAGGAAGATCTTGTGCACGGCGTCGCCCTGGGCGTCGAAGAACTGCAGGCTGTGCTGCTCGCCCTCGCTGACCGCGTAGCCGGCCTTCCAGGCGCTGTAGAAGAGCCGAAGGTCGATCTCTTCGCCCAGCGTCAGGCCGACCGGACCCTTGCACGAGATGCGCTCGTAGATGCCAGTGCGTTCATGCACGCAGTGCGGGTTGCGCGTCAGCGCCATCACGTCGCCGATGGGCTCCAACTCGGCGAGCAGCGCCGGGAAGTCGGCGCGCAGGCGGCGGGCCTGCAGACCGCCATCGGGTGCACCCACATGGGCGTCGACGAGCTGGCCTTCGTGCACGCCGAGGCTCTCGGCGATGTCGCGGTGGCGACGGGCGCCGGCTGCGCGTGCCTGGCGGTAAGCGGCTTGAAAGTCGAGGGACTGCATCGGGGGTTCCTTCAAAGGGTGGCTTGCAGCAAGACGGAGAACTGGCGTCCTGGCGCGGTGGCGGCGTCGATGACTGAGGCACTGGTGGCGCTCACGCCTCGCACGTCGCTCCAGCGCCAGTAGCGGCGGTCGGTGGCGTTGTCCACGCGTGCCAGCAACTCCCAGCCCGGCAGGAAGCGCCAACCGGCCTGCAGCTCCAGCAAGGTGGCCTCGGGGGGCAGGAACTGGGTGCCGCTGGCCGAGGCCCCCTTGGCACGCAGGTGTTGCAGCGTGGCACCCGCATGACCCCAGGCGGCTTGGTGGCGCAGGCCCAGGCTCAGCTTGGCGGGCTCCACGCTGTCGAGCAGGCTGCGTGTGGCGCCCTGCGTGCTGTGGCCCTTGGCGCGGGCGGCGGCGGCGTTCAGCTGCCATCCGGGTGCCAGGGTGCCGCTGAGCTTGGCCTCCTGCCCCAGGATGCGAGCACCGGCCAGGTTGATGGCCTGAAAAGTGATCGGGTCGCCGGGGCGCCCGCTGCCGCTCACCTGTTGCTGGCTGATGAAGTCCTGGTAGCGGTTGTCGAAGGCACTGAGCTGCCAGCGCCAGCCGGCGACTTGGCCCCGCAGGCCCAGTTCACGGCTGTCGGCTTCCTCGGCGCGCAGGTTCGGGTTGCCGATGGATCGGTAGCCTTGAAGGAGGTTGCTGAACCCGTTGTTGACCTGGGCGGGGGTGGGGGCCTTGAAGCCCTTGGCCCATTGGAGGTAAGGCGCGAAGGCCTCGTGCGCGCGCCACAGCAGGCCTAGGAGCGGACTCATGGCACTGTCGGCCAAGGGCACCACGGCGTCGGCATACCCCACGCTGCTAGGCTTGAGCTCGAAGCGCTCGTAGCGCAGCGCCGGCACCCACTGCCAGTCGCCCCAATTCAGCTCGCCCTGCACGAAAGCGCCGAGGAGGCGGTAGTCGGTGTCTGGGAAGGGCTTGGACGGAAAGGCCTCGCCGGCCGGGGGCACGGTGCCGTCGCGCAGTGCGCTGACATCGGTGCGGCTGGCGTCCACGCCGGCGGTGAAACGGTGGGCACCCTGGTTGCTCTGGGCCAGCAGGCTCAGGCCGGTGACGGCTTCCTCGTACCGGTTGTCGCGGCTGCGATCGGCCAGGGTGGCGCGGTCTTCAAAGCTGCGCTGACGCAGCTCTGAACCTTGGCGGTACAGGTGCAGGCTGGCCTGCTGCAGCCAGGGCGCGTCGAGGTCGTCCAGTTGCCAGGACAGCGACAGGCGCTGGCGCTCGGTGTGGTCGCGAGCATCGGTGCGCAGCGAGGCGCTGCTGCGCGCGCTGAGCAGGTCCCAGGTCTCTCGCTGGTCGATGCCCTCGGCCGTGAGATGCAGCCGCTGCGCGGCATCGAGCGCCAGGCCCAGCTTGGCCAAGAAGGTGTGGCGTTCGCGATCGACGGGGTCGGGCTGGGTGCGGGTGGCGCCTTCGCCGCCCACCTGACCCTGGGTGTCGACTGCCTGAGAGCGGCGCGTGCTGCCTTGCAGCAGAAGATCGAGGCCGCCGCTGCGCCAGGCGCCAGCCAGGTTCAGACCGCGGCCGTCGTCCACACCGTGCCAGCTGGCGATGGCACGCAAGGCTTGCGTCTGTCCGCTCTGGAGCAAGTCACTGGCCTGCAAGGTGCGCAGGGTCAGCGCGCCGGCCAGACCGTCGCTGCCGTACTGGGTGGAGGCAGGGCCTCGGAGCACTTCCAGCGTCTGGCCGGCCTCCAGGTTCAAGAGGGCCAGCCGACCGGTGACGAAGGGGCCGAAGCTGAAGCTCTGTGCCTGGCGGATGCCGTCCACCATGAGCAGCACCTGGTTGCCCTCCAGGCCCCGCACGTTGAGGCCCTCGCCACCGCTGCGGCCCACGGCCGATCCGGCCAGCGAGAAGCGGGGGTTGGCGGCGCGCACGGACAGCGCGGGTTCGTCGCGCAAGAGATCCTTGAGGTCGCGCGCCTGGGCGGTCTTGCCGTGCACGCTGACACTGCTGCTGACATCGTCCACGCGGCGTTCGCCGCGCGTGGCGCTGTTGGTCAGTTCGGGCAGTTCGGTGGGGGTCTGGGCGTGCAGCGAGCAGCTACAGGCCAGGGCCGCGGCGAGCGCGGTCGTCGTTTTCAGCACAAAGGGCTCCTTGGAGGGGCGGAGCGCTGGCTGGCGACGGCTGGCTGGCGCGAAAGGGGATCGGCTTACTTGGTCAGGATGAGCTTGCCTTGGGCGGTCTGGCGCAGGCGGTAGATCTGCTGCTCGTGTTCGATGAGCAACTCCGGGCGACCGGCCAGCAGGCTGTGGCTGCTGACGATGGGCGCTGCGGGCTTGCTGGGGAGTGAGGCCGTGGGGACCGCCGTGGCACCCTGCCCAGCGGGGGGATTCGAGCAGGCATTCATGCGGGTTGAAGACACCATGTCTTGCGCTCGGCCGAGGCGGGAAGCACCTGGTCAAACAAAGCCGTCGCGCAGTCGTGGCAAGCCCCGCAGGCAGTGGCCACGAGCAGTTCTTCCTGCAACTGCACGAAGTCGGAGCAGCCCTGCGCGGCCGCCTGACGGATCTGGCGGTCGCTGACGCGGTGGCAGAGGCAAACGATCATCGTTGGTGGATATTAATGCGAACCATTCGCATTTGCAAGTCTGCGCGTCCGAAGTCGTTCCAACACAATGCCGCGTCCCCATCCCTCGGAGTGCCGCATGCAAGGCGACGCCAAAGTCATCCAGTTCCTCAACCAGCAAATCAAGTTGGAGCTCACCGCCATCAACCAGTACTTCCTGCACGCGCGCATGCTGAAGAACTGGGGCCTCGCCAAGATGGCCAAGCACGAGTACGAGGAGTCGATCGAGGAGATGAAGCACGCCGACCAGCTGATCGAGCGCGTGCTCATGCTCGAAGGTCTACCGAACTTGCAGGACCTGGGCAAGCTGTACATCGGCGAGGACGCGGTGGAGACGATGCGCTGCGATCTGCAGATCGAGCAGGCCTCTCACGCGCACCTGAAGGACGCCATCGCCCACTGCGAGGCGGTGCGCGATTACGTAAGCCGCGACCTGCTCACCCGCATCCTCGATGACACAGAAGAGCACATCGATCACCTGGAGACCGAGCTGGGCCTGGTCGAGCAGGTGGGGGTGCAGAACTACCTGCAGTCGCAGATGGGGTCAGGTACGGCCGCGTCCTGAACCCTGAACGGGTTCAGCGAACCACGAGCACCGGCACGGCGCAGTGGGTGAGCACCTTCTGAGTCTCGCTGCCCAGCAGCAGGCCAGCCAAGCCGGACCGGCCGTGACTGGCCATGACGATGAGGTCGGCGCTGCGGTTGCCGGCCTCGTCGCAGATGGCGCGCCAGGGCTGGGCACCTTCCACGCTGGCGCCTTCGCAGCGCACGCCGGCGGCGCCGGCCGCGTCGCTCACGGCCTTCAGACGTGCGTTGGCCAAGCGCATTTCTGCGTCCAGGAACTCCTGCGGCAGCACGGGTTGCGCCTCGGCCAATGGGGAATAGGGATAGGGCTCGGTCACCGTCAGGGCAAAGAGCTCAGCGCCGAAACGCTGGGCGAGTTGCACGGCGGTCTGCACGGCCTTCTGGCTGAGTTCGGAGCCGTCGGTCGGCACCAGGATGCGTTGGTACATGGTTCACCTCCTGTCCGTACTGTGGCGAGGCTCGCTCGCCGCCGCCTTGCTCCCGGTCAATTCCTTGTGTGTCGGGCCAGGGGCATGGCCGGGTCGGCCGACCATTCGCTCCACGAGCCGCCGTAGAGCCTGCCGACCGGAAGTCCTGCAGCGGCCAGCGCGAGCAGGTTGTGGCAGGCGCTTACACCAGAGCCGCAGCTGTGCACGGTGTCCTTGGATGGGTGCAGCGCGGCCCATTCGGCGCGCAGTTGCTCCGCAGGTTTGAAGCGACCGTCGGCGCCCAGGTTCTCGCCGAAAGGGCGGTTGCGTGCGCCAGGGATGTGGCCGGCATGGGCGTCCAAAGGCTCGACTTCGCCGCGGAAACGCTCAGCGGCCCGCGCGTCCACCATAGCGACGCGCCCCAGGCTGGCGCGCAGGGTGGCCTTGTCGAGGCGTTCGACCAGAGGTTCGCGCAGCGGGAAAGGGGGCTGCGGCCGGGCGTCAGGCGCTTCGGCGCAGAGGGGCTCGCCGGCTGCCGTCCAGGCGTTCAATCCGCCGTCCAGCACCAGCACGTCTTCGTGCCCCAGCCAGCGCAACATCCACCACAGGCGCGCGGCGAACATGCCGCTGGCGCTCTCGATGCACACTACCGGACGCTTGTAATGCCAACCCAATTGGCGCAGGCGGGCGGCAAACACTTCGCGATCGGGCAGTGGGTGGCGACCGCGAAAGGCGCCGCCTGCGTCTCGCTTAGGGCCACAGCAGTCTTCGTCCAGGTGAAGGTAAAAGCTGCCTGGCAGGTGGCCTGCAGCGTAGGCGCGGCGTCCGGCTTCTGCGTCGCCCAGGTCGAAGCGGATATCCAGCAGCAGCGGGTCTTGGGGCAGCAGGCCTTGCAGTTCGGCAACGGTGATCAGCGGAGACTTCATTCGGATTCCTTCACATCAGCTGCCACTTTGGCACGCAGGCGGGTGGCCGCCAGACCGGCCACGACGATGAGTGCCATGCCGGCCAGCGCCACGGCGCCAGGCTGCTCACCGAACTGCCACCAACCGAGCAAAGTGGCGAAAACGATGCCGGTGTAGTGCAGGCTGGCGTTCACCAGCACGCGTCCGCGCGCGTAGGCGGCGGTCATGCAGACCTGGGCCAAGCTGCCGCACAAAGCCGAGCCGATGAGCCAGGCCACCCCCTGCCAGCTCGCCTGCGGCAGCGGCGCTGGGAACACCCAGCCCGCCAAACCACCAGCCAGCGCGCAGGCGACGCTGAACCAGAAGACCACGCGCAACTCGGGCTCGCCGGCGCGGCCCAGCGCCGTCACTTGCAAGTAAGCCAGCGCGGCGATGACTCCTGAGCCCAGGCCGGCGAGGCCCCACGGCAGTTGTTCCTTGGAGAACGTGGGCTGCAGCACCAGGGCCACGCCGGCAAAGCCGGCCAGCACGGCCGCCACCAGGCGTGGATCGACGCGCTGACCGCCCATCAGGATGGCGCCGCCCATCAGGAAGCAGGCCAGCCAGACCGAGCTGGTGTAGTTGAGCGTCATGGCCGTGGCCAGCGGCAGGCCGCCGATGGCCAGGTACCAGAGCAGCAGCGAAATCACCCCCACCGTGCAGCGCGTGGCGTGCATGCCAGGCAGTCGGCTGCGCAGGCTGACGCCCTGCATGCGCGCCAGCAAGCCCAAAAGGAGTACGCCGACCAAACCACGCACCATGACGATCTGCGGCGCGCTGAACTCGAGGCTGGCGTGCTTCACGCCCAGCGCCATCACCGCAAAAAGCAGGGTGGCGCCGAGCATGAGCAGCGGCGCCGGCAAGCCGCGGGTGGCCGGCGCCTCTCGCGCCGGCGTACTCACACCGGCGCCCGCCGGGCCGCACCAAGGGCGCCGTGCCGCCTTGGGGCTGAGCCTGGACAGAACCAGTCCAGCAGGCGGGTCCTGCCTGGCGAAGAGTTGAGCCCCAAGGCACGGTGCGCCTTGCAAGGGTGGTGACCGAAGGGAGACTGGAGGCTCACAACCCCATCTTCCGCCGGTACCACTGGTGGAAGTGCTGCATGCCATCCTCCATCGGATGCTGGTAGGGACCGACCTCGTTGTCTCCGCGCTGCATCAGCGCCCGCCGACCAGCATCCATGCGCTCGGCGATCTCGTCGTCTTCGATGCAGGTCTCCATGTAGGCGGCCTGCTGAGCCTCCACGAACTCGCGCTCGAAAGCGGCAATCTCCTCGGGGTAATAGAACTCGACGAGGTTCAGCGTCTTCTGCGGCCCCATCGGGTAGAGGTTGCTCACCACCAGCACATGCGGGTACCACTCGACCATCAGAGTCGGGTAATAGGTCAACCAGATCGAGCCCTGCTTCGGTGCTGCGCCGCCCCGGTAGGCCAGCAGTGCCTCGTGCCAGCGCTGATAGACCTTGGAGCCGGCCTTGCCGCCGGACGACAACTGGCGGTTCGCCCCCACCGTCTGCACCGAGAACTCGCGCCCCCACTGCCAGGCCAAGTCCTCGCAGGTAACGAACTGGCCGAGCCCGGGGTGAAAGGGGCCGACGTGGTAGTCCTCCAGGTAGACCTCGATGAAGGTCTTCCAGTTGTAGTGGCACTCGTGTACCTGAACCTTGTCGAGCACGTAGCCCTCGAAGTTCAGGTCTTGCGCGACCTCCAGGCCCTGCAGGTCGCCCAGCACATCCCGCCCGTTGTCCTCGAAAAGGAGGCCGTGCCACTCACGCAGGTTCCAGCGGTTCAGGTGCTGGCAGGGGTCGTGGTCGAAGTGCGGCGCACCGATCAGTTGCCCGTCCAACCCATAGGTCCAGCGGTGCAGCGGGCAGACGATGTTGCTGCCGGTGTTGCCTCGACCCTTGAGCATGACAGCCTGGCGATGGCGGCAGACGTTGGAAACGAGCTGGATGCCGTCGGCGCCATGAACGAGCGCGCGCCCTTCGCCTTCCTGAGCCAGGGCGAGATAGTCTCCCCGCTCGGGCACCGCCAAGCGGTGACCGAGGTAGCGCGGGCCAGGCCGGATGATTCGCTCCTGCTCGCGCTCGTAGAGCGCCTCGTCGAAGTAAGCAGAAACGGGGAGTTGCGTCGTGCGATCGCTGCTATCGAGCGCCCCGACGGCAAGACTCAGATCCGACATGATCCAAGGGGTCCTCCAAAGCACCTGCGGCCCCACCAAGGGAAACCGCAAAAAGAACACCCGGCCGAAGTGTGAGCCGGGTGCGCGGACTGCCCGAGGGGGCAGGGGGGCTCGATTCTAGCTAGGAGCCTGTCGGGCTTTGGGAGTGCCCCGCGCCGGGAGCCAGTCAGGGGTCCAAACGAGGCGGCGGCGCGGCCGTGGGGCGGGCCTTGCAGGCCGCGCCAGGCCAGTGGCCTGGCCCTTCGGCAGGCACAAACAGCCCATTGGGCTGTTTGTGTCCGGCCTCAGCCCCACAACGGGCCGGCAACGACGGATGGCCCCCTGGATGGTCCCGGCCCAGAGGGTTTGGCCGCCAAGGGGCCCGCTGCGGTGTAGCCGGCGCTTGCCGGACGCGGGTCCGGCTGCGCCCCGGCGCCTTGCACCAGGCCCCTTGGCGGCCAAACGCGGGGTACTCCCAAAGCCCAACAGGCTCATGCCCCCCGGACAAGGGGCGTCGTGGGCGTGGCGCCACAGTTCCTTGCATGTCAGGACACACGGGTTGACCCGGTGCCGCGCCTACAATCGCGCCCCTTTTTCAGAGTAGCGCCCGCCCCCGTCGCGGGCGCTTTTCCATGGCAAAGACCGCCAAGACCGCCGCTCCGGCCAGCTACGAGGCCGCCCTGGCCGAGCTCGAGCAATGGGTGTCGGCCATGGAGAACGGCCAACTGCCGCTCGACCAATTGCTGCACGCCTACCAGCGCGGTGCGGATTTGCTGACCCATTGCCGCGAGCAGTTGCAGGCGGTCGAACAACAGGTCAAGGTGCTCGACGAAGGCACCTTGAAGGCCTGGGAGGATCGATGAACGCATTGCCTGAGAGCAGCCCCGCCAGCTTCGACATCTGGAGCGAGCGCGCGTTGGATCGGGTGGAAAGCCTGCTGGATGCCTGGGTGCCGGCCAACGCGCCGGCCGGCTTGGGGGAGGCCATGCGCTATGCCGTGCTCGGTGGCGGCAAGCGCCTGCGCCCCTTGCTGGTTCTGGCGGCTTGCGAGGCGGTGCGAGGCCAAGCCCTGGCGGCGGACCGCGCCGCCGTGGCCGTCGAGTTGATCCACGCCTACTCACTGGTGCACGACGACATGCCCTGCATGGACAACGACGTGCTGCGCCGCGGGAAGCCCACCGTGCATGTGGCCTTCGGCGAGGCCAAGGCCATGCTGGCGGGTGACGCCATGCAGGCCCTCGCCTTCGATGTGCTGACGCCCGACGAGGGTGTGGAGCCGACCCTCCAGGCGCGTCTGTGCCGTCTGCTGGCGCGCGCCAGTGGCCATGCCGGCATGGCGGGCGGCCAGGCCATCGATCTCGCCGCCATCGGTCAGCCGCTTGGAGAGGCCGAATTGCGCGACATGCATGAGCGCAAGACCGGCCTCTTGCTACGCGCCAGCGTACTGATGGGCGCCACCTGTGGCTGCCCTGATCCTGACGCGGAGCGCGCCCTCTGCGCCTACGGATCGGCCATCGGCCTGGCCTTTCAGGTGGTGGATGACATCTTGGACGTCACGCAGGATTCCGCCACGCTGGGCAAGACGGCGGGCAAGGATGAAGAGGCTGGAAAGCCGACTTACGTCAGCGTGATGGGCCTGGAGTCCTCGCGCCAATACGCCGCAAGACTGCGCGACAAAGCCTTGGCCGCGCTGGACCAGGCACCATCGCTCAACAGCCTTCGACTGCGTGAACTGGCCGACCGCGTGGTTGCCCGAGACAACTGAAGACCGCTCCCATGGAACTGCTTTCCACGATCAACAGCCCGGCCGACTTGAAGAAGCTGAGCCGTGCGCAGCTCCAGCAACTGGCTGGCGAGCTGAGGCAGTACGTATTGCAGTCGGTTTCCAAGACGGGTGGCCATCTGTCGAGCAACCTGGGTACCGTGGAGCTGAGCATCGCGCTGCATGCCGTGTATGACACACCTCGCGACCGCATCGTCTGGGACGTTGGTCACCAGACCTACCCGCACAAGATCCTCACCGGACGCCGCGACCAGATGAGTGGTCTGCGCCAGCTGGGGGGCATTTCGGGCTTCCCGCGCCGAGACGAGTCGGAGTACGACACCTTCGGCACCGCCCATTCCAGCACCAGCATTTCGGCGGCACATGGGTTTGCGATGGCAGCCAAGCTCAAGGGCGAGAGCCGTCGCGCCGTGGCGGTCATTGGCGACGGCGCGATGACCGCCGGCATGGCCTTCGAGGCCTTGAACAACGCCGGTGTGGCGCATGGCGGCCTGATGGGCGACCTGCTCGTCATCCTCAACGACAACGACATGTCGATCAGCCCGCCGGTGGGCGCGCTGAACAACTACTTCACCCGCCTGATGAGCGGCAATTTCTACAGCCAGGCTCGCGAAGGTGCCAAGGGCCTGCTGCGCAACACCCCGCTTTACGAGTTTGCCCGCCGCTTTGAAGAGCACACCAAGGGCATGTTCGTGCCCGGCACCATCTTTGAAGAGTTCGGTTTCAACTATGTCGGGCCGATCGACGGGCATGACCTGGACGCCCTCATCCCTACGCTGGAGAACCTGCGTGAGAAGAAGGGCCCGCAGTTCCTGCATGTGGTGACCAAGAAGGGCCAAGGCTACAAGCTGGCCGAGGCCGATCCGGTGAAGTACCACGGTCCCACGCCCTTCGATCCAGCCGTCGGCATGGTGCCCGCCACCAAGCCAGCCAAGAAGACCTTCACCCAGGTGTTCGGTGACTGGCTGTGCGACCAGGCCGAGGCCGACCAGAGGCTCGTCGGCATCACTCCCGCGATGCGCGAAGGCAGCGGCATGGTCGAGTTCCACAAGCGCTTTCCACAGCGCTACTACGACGTGGGCATTGCCGAGCAGCACAGCGCCACCTTCGCCGCCGGCATGGCCTGCGAAGGCCTGAAGCCGGTGCTGGCTATTTACAGCACCTTCCTGCAGCGCGCTTACGACCAGCTCATCCACGATGTCGCGCTGCAAAACCTCGACGTCACCTTCGCCCTGGACCGTGCCGGCCTGGTGGGGGCCGACGGTGCCACGCATGCCGGCAATTACGACATCGCCTTCACGCGCTGCATCCCGAACATGGCCGTGCTGACCCCGGCCGATGAGCGCGAATGCCGCCAGTTGCTGAGCACGGCCTACCAGCACCCCGGCCCGGCCACCGTGCGCTACCCGCGCGGTTCCGGCACGGGCGTGGAGGCCGGCAAGGATCTCGTCACGCTTCCTTGGGGCAGGGGCGAGTTGCGCCGTGAGGGCAGCGAAGTCGCCATCCTGGCCTTCGGCACCCTGCTCACGCCGGCCCTGGTGGCGGCTGAGAACCTGGGGGCCACCGTGGCGAACATGCGCTTCGTCAAGCCGCTGGATACCGAGCTGGTCGAGCGCCTGGCCCGCTCACACCGCTTGCTGGTGACGCTGGAGGATGGCTGTGTGATGGGTGGCGCGGGCTCGGCCGTGCTGGAGCACCTGAACGCCGTCGGTCTCGCGGTGCCTGTCCTGCAACTCGGTTTGCCTGATGTGTTCATCGAGCACGGCGACCCGGCCAAGCTGATGGCCCTGCAGGGCCTGGATGCCGCCGGCATCGAGCGCAGCATTCGTCAGCGCCTGGGCCAGGCCGTGACTTCCTTGCGCGCGGTGAACCACTGAACGCAGCATTCAACTGCCTGCATCGTGCGGCCATGGCCGTCGTGGGATGCTGAACCGCATGAGCCCCTCACTGAGTCATTCCCCGATCCCCGATACGCAGAGCGAGCGCGACGAGCGCCATCTGCCCATCCAGCGCGTGGGCGTGAAGCGCGTGCGCTTTCCGCTGCTCGTGCAGACCGAACGCGGCGCGCAGCCCAGCGTCGGTGAATGGACGCTCGACGTCGCATTGCCCGAGTCGCAGAAGGGCACGCACATGTCGCGCTTCGTGGCCTGGTTGGAAGAAGGGGCCGAACAACTGCTCGATGCCGCCTCCTTACGCGAGCGGCATCTACAGATGCTCGAACGCCTGCATGCGGTGGAGGGCGTGACGGAGGTCGCCTTCACCCTGTTCGAGCGCAAGCGGGCGCCGATCTCCGGCATTGAGAGCCGGCTCGACCTTCAGGCCCGCTGGAAGGTGGAAACGCGTGAGGGGCGAACCACGGTCTGGCAGGAGGTGGCCGTGCCGGTGAAGAGCCTGTGCCCCTGCTCGAAGGAGATCAGCGACTACGGCGCGCACAACCAGCGCTCGCTGGTGACCATTTGTGCCGAGTGGCTGGCTGACCGACCGCTGCCCTTCTCCGCCCAGATGCGCTTCGCCGAAGACTCGGCCTCCTGCGAAATCTGGCCGCTGCTCAAGCGAGCCGACGAGAAGTGGGTCACCGAGCGTGCCTACGAGAACCCGAAGTTCGTCGAGGACCTCATTCGAGACGTGGCCCTTCGCCTGAACGCCGACATGCGCGTGGGCCGCTACGTGGTCGAAGTGGAGAACTTCGAGTCCATTCACAACCATTCCGCCTACGCGCGCCTCGAGCGCGCGTAGCAGCCGGCTCTGCGGGCTGGTGTCGCTTGCGCGACACGCGGATGGCTGGGCAACGGCGAGTCCTCTGGACTCGCCGTTGTCACAACCACAGCGTCCCTTCTCGCGCCTCGAGCGCGCGTAGCAGCCGGCTCTGCCGGCTGGTGTCGCTCGCGCGACACGCGGATGGCTGGGCAACGGCGAGTCCTCTGGACTCGCCGTTGTCACAACCACAGCGTCCCTTTTCGCGCCTCGAGCGCGCGTAGCAGCCGGCTCTACCGGCTGGAGTCGCTCGCGCGACACGCGGATGGCTGGGCAACGGCGAGTCCTCTGGACTCGCCGTTGTCACAACCACAGCGTCCCTTTTCGCGCCTCGAGCGCGCGTAGCAGCCGGCTCTACCGGCTGGTGTCGCTCGCGCGACACGCGGATGGCTGGGCAACGGCGAGTCCTCTGGACTCGCCGTTGTCACAACCACAGCGTCCCTTTTCGCGCCTCGAGCGCGCGTAGCAGCCGGCTCTGCCGGCTGGTGTCTCTCGCGCGACACGCGGATGGCTGGGCAACGGCGAGTCCTCTGGACTCGCCGTTGTCACATTCATTCCGCACAGCGCTTGTTTGAGTGCCTAAGCGCGCATCGAGCGCGTCTCACTCCGGATTTGGAGTGGTGGCTCTATCCAAGCCCCCCCAAAGGGGGATATCTCGCGCCGCGGCGGCCTCGCACAGTGCAGGTCATGACGAACAAGCCACTTGCATCGCCTTTTTCCGCCCTCACCACGCGCCCCAAGCAAGGGGTGCCGCATCCTGCTCAGCCACGGGCCTCGCTCGATGGCTTGGAGGTCCGCGAGTCCTGCTTCGGTCAGTGGCTTGCCGCCGGCGGCGACAGGCGGTCGCAGCCGCGCGAGGACGAGAGCTCAGGCAAGGACCGCTGAGCGCTCAGCGGGTAGCCGCGGCCTCCGTGGTGGCCCAGGGGCCCGTGACGCCCGCCAGGCCGCAGTCCCATAGCACCTGGGCATCGCGTGCCTGTTCCACGCCTTCGCCCATCACCTGCAGCGACAGGCCGTGCAGCAGGATCACCAGGCTGCGCACGAAGCTGGCGCGGCCGTGATCGTCGGCCACGCCGAGCAGCACGGACCGATCCAGCTTCACGTAGTCCAGGCCGAGTTGGTAGAGCCGTTCGATGTGCTGCAGTTGGGCACCCGCGTGCTCCAAACCGAGCCGCACACCCAGGGGATGCACGGCGCGGCTCAGTTCGGCCAGCAGGGCGAACTGGCGCTGGGCGGCGCTCACGTCGAACTCCAGCGCCAGCTGCCGGGCCGCCAGCGGCTGGCTCTTCAACAATGCGCGCAGTCGTTGCAGGAAGTCGCCAGCCAGCAGGCTGGCCGGCGCCAGGTTCACAGCGCGCATCTGGCCGTCGGCTGCGGTCATCTGCAGTGCCGCTTGCACGGCTGCGAGGTCGACCTCGGCGCTCAGCCCGGTGCGCTGCGCCAACGGCAGCCAGACCATGGCACTCACGAATTCGGCGCCACCGTCGCCCTGCAGGTTCAGCCCGAGATGCAGAGGGCACTCCCAGTGCAGCAAACGACCCTCGCGGTCGAGCACCGGGTACTGCAGCAGGCGCAAGCGGCTCTGCGCCAGCGTGGCTTCAATCTGTGCGCGCCAGGCGCCTTCGCCCTGCGGCAAAGCGGCCGAAGTTTCCTCGCCTTCCTCTCGCCGCCACACGACGGCCATGTCGCCACCCGTGCGCAGTTCGGCCTCGGCGAGCGCTTGGTCAGCCAGCGCAAACCATTGGCTCAGAGGGCGGCTTCGGGATTGCTCGGTACCGCCCAGCGCGAGGTGCAGCGCGCCGCTTCCCCCTTCGCCCGCACAGCCCTGGAGGGCCAGGTGCAGGGCCTCGCGCAGCGATTCGGTCTCGGTTTGGGTCAGCGTTTCGGGCAGCCACAGTCCGAAGTCCGCGCCGTTCAGCCGGCCCGCCAGGCTGCCTGGGTGGGAATCGGCGAAGGGGTGCAGCGCGCGCCCGATTTGCGCCAGTGCGCGGTCGGTGGCCTCACGGCCGAGCAGGCGGTTCACGCCGGCCAGGTCCTGAAGCCGAATCAGCAGCAGACTGGCGCGCGAGGGGCCGTCGTCGCGCGCCAGCGCAGAGGCCAATTCAGCCAGGAAATGTTGGCGCAGGAAGAGCCCTGTGAGGGCGTCGCAATGGGCCTGCTCGCGCAACAGGCCGAGTTGCGCGGTGTGCGCAGCGAACAGCTGCTCGATGCGCTGCACCATGCCGTTGAGCGCCTTGCTCAAGGGGCGCAGTTCCTTCACGCCGCTCGGTTGAACCTGCAGGAAGTGCCCCTCCGCCAGTGCGTCGGCTTGCCGGGCAAGGTCGTCCAGCGGGCGCCGGATGCGTGACATGACGGCCCAGGCGGCGGCCAGCGCCAGCAGCGCCAGGACAAGGGTCCAGGCCGCCACACGCAGCAGGCTGGCCCAGAGCGCGTCGTAGGCATAGGACAGCTGCGTCGCCAGCTCCACCTGGCCAAGCGCCTGCCAGCCGCTCGACAGCTGCGCCACACCGGGCGCCGCTTCGATGCGCACCCACTGCTGGAGCCAGGGCGGCGCCTTGCCGGCTTGCTGCGCGCCCACGCGTTCAAAGGCGATGTTCCCGTCCGCCTTTCTCCAGCGCAGCAGCTGGTAGTGGCCAGTGTCGAACTGGGCGCTCATCAGCAGCTCGATGAGCGCCGCGTCGCCGCCCTGCTGGCTGGCCGCCAGGGCCAGCGCCTGGGCGTTGTCGGCGTTCTTGATGGCTGCTTGCTGGCTGAGCAGCTCACGCAGCTGCCCGCCCGCTACGAGCACGCCCCCTGTGAGCGCCAGCAGGAGCGCCAGTGCGATGAGAAGCAGGACTTGTCGGATCAAGCTCATGGTCAGAACCCCTCGGCACGTGCGCGCGAAAGCGCGTCGCGCCAGATCGTCAATCGGGTCAGCGGATTACCCGCGGATTGCATGCCGGTTGCGCTGGAGCCCTGCCAGAGGCCCTGCGCATTGAAGCTGAACACCGGCGCCAGGTCGTTGCGCTCGCCCGCGCGCTTGAGCGCCGGGTCGAGGTTGTCGAGGATCAGCGGTTCGGCGTCGGGCGTGGCGTACCAAGCCAGCACCATGTGCGCCTGCGCCCGGCCCTGGAACTGGGCCCGCACATAGACGAGACGCAAGCTGCTCTCCGGTACGCCCAAGCCGAGCAGTGCGAAGTACTTGCCCATCGACAGGTCCTCGCAGTCGCCCGCGCCCTTGGCCAGCATCTCCAGCGGGCTCGCCCAGTAGTCCACCTGGCCCCAGACCTGCTGGTCGTCGCGCCAGCCCACCTGCTGGTTGAAGAATTGATTCACCCGCTCCAGCTGCTGGCGCACAGGCTGGCCGCGCTGCGACTCGACCAATTCGATCAGCTGCCCCACGCGGACCAGCACGGCCGGTGATAGCGCCCCGGCCTGCAGGCGGATGCGCGCCGCATCCCAGGCACCGGCGAGCGTGGCGAACAGCAGCAGGGCAACAGGAGCGAGGCGCAGGGCGCGCGGAAACGGCATGGCGGCGGCCACTGTAGCCAGCGTGTGCACGCCGGCAGCGGGTGGCTATCCCTATCATGGCCGGATGCGCACCGATGCCATTGCCGCCGAACTCACGCAGGCCCGCACCAAGGGGCCGCTGCGCGAAATCCAGATCCCACCCTGCCCAGAGCTGCTGGCGCGCTTGCGCGCGGCCATGGCTCTGCGAGAGCCCGACCTCAGCGAGGTGCAGGCCGTGGCAAGCAGCGACGTGGCGATGGGCGCCACCCTGCTGCGCGTGGCCAACAGCCCTGTGCACCTGGGCGATGGTGCGCCTTGCGTGAGCGTGGGCCAGGCGATGACGCGACTGGGTCTGATGCACACCGTGTCATTGATGAGCAGCTTCCTGGTGCGCCATGCGCTTCCGGTGAAGAGTCCGCACCTTCAGCGCTTCTGGGAGCGCAGCCACAAGCGCTCGGTGGCCATGGAGTTCCTGGCGCAGCGCATCCCTGGCATGCATGCAGCGCTGGCTTCCAGCCATGGGCTGTTCTGCCATGTCGGCATGCCGGTCATGCTTCAGCAAGTGAGGGGCTATGGTGCGACGCTGGTGGAGGCGGGCGCACGCATCGATCGGCCCTTCGTGGCGACGGAAGACGCCAACCACCGCTGCAACCACGCCGTGGTGGGGGCGCTCACCGTTCGCGCATGGGGCCTGCCAGCGGTGCTGATGGCTTCGGTGCGCCTGCATCACGACTTCAGCGTGCTCGGCGACGCTGGGGTGGAGAGCGAGGTTCAAGGCCTGGTGGCCACCGGCTTGCTGGCCGACCATCTGATGCGACGCCACGAAGGCTTGTCACCGGATGCCGACTGGCAGCAGCAGGGCGAGCGGGTGCTGGACTGGCTTCAACTCAGCGCCACGGATCTGCAAGAGTGGGGCGACTTGCTGGAGCCCTTACTCGACGAAGTCTTCTGAGGCCTTCCCCGCCTTCAGGATGCCGTAACGCGTCAGTGCCGCCAGCCGCGACTCGGCGAGATCGACGATCGGTGCCGGGTAGTCGGGGCCGCCCAGCTCAGGCAGCCAGCGCCGCTGGAAGGCGCCATCCGGGTCGAACTTCTGCGCCTGCGTCTGCGGGTTGAAGACGCGGAACCAGGGCTGCGCGTCGCAGCCGCAGCCGGCCGACCACTGCCAGCCGCCGCTGTTGGCGGCCAAGTCGAAGTCCAGCAGCCACTGCGCGAACCAGGCCTCGCCGCGCCGCCAGTCCACGCCCAGCTGCTTGCACAGGAAGCTGGCCGTGAGCATGCGCAGGCGGTTGTGCATGAAGCCGGTGGCGCGCAGCTGGCGCATGCCGGCGTCGACCAGGGGCAGGCCGGTGCGGCCCTCGCACCAGGCCTGGAACCGTGCCTCGGCGAGTTCGCCCTGTACCCAGGGGATCTGCGCATAGGCGGGTTTGAGCGGACCGTTCACCACCCCGGGGTGGTGGTGCAACACCTGGTGGAAGAAGTCGCGCCAGATCAGTTCCGACAGCCAGATCTGTCCGCCCTCGCCCCCCGCCTGCTGCGCGGCGCGCACCAGCTCGCGCACCGACAGCAGGCCAAAGCGCAGCGCAGCCGACAGGCCGCTGGTGCCGGGCAGGGCAGGGCGTTCACGGTCGCTGGCGTATTGCGGCAGGCGTTCCTGCACGAAGCGCTGCAAATGCCGCTGCGCCTGCTGGCTGCCGCCGCGCCAGAAGCGGTGCAGGTCGGTGGCTTCGAAGCCGAGTGCTGGCAGGCTGGGGAGTTCGATAGGCGTTGACGGCGCCAGCCGCTCCAAGCGCGGTTCACGTGCTTCGACATGCGCGGGCCGCAGCGCTGCCTGCCAGCTGCGCCGGTAGGGCGTGAACACCGTGTAGGGCTGCCCGGCGCCGGTCAGGAGCTGGCGACGTTCGAACACCGTCACGTCCTGAACCGAATCGACTTGAACCTGTGGCAGCGCCTGGCGCACGGCCGCGTCACGGCGCAGCGCGTAGGGATCGTCATCGTGCGCGAACACCACGCGCGACGCGGCCAGTTCGTTGGCCAGGCGCGGAATCTCCTCGGCCGCGCGGCCGAGACGCACGATCAGGCTGGCGCCACGCGCCACGAGCTGGGCCTGCAGGTCCTGCAGCGCGCAGTGGATGAGCTCGACGCGCCGGTCCTGGCGCGGCAGCGCGTCCAGGATGTCGGTGTCGAAGACGAAGGCCAGGTGCACCCGCCCTTCGCCCTGCGTGGTTGCGGCGTGCAGCGCGGCATGGTCGTGCAGGCGCAGGTCGCGCCGCAGCCAGACCAGCGTCGAGCTCGTCACTTCAGGCCACTGTGCCGCAGCAGGGGCTCGACCGAGGGCGCACGGCCGCGGAAGGCCATGAAGCTCTCCATAGCCGGGCGCGAGCCGCCGCGAGCGAGGATTTCGTTCAGGAAGCGCCGGCCGGTCTGCGGGTTGTCAACGCCCTCTTCCTCGAAGGCCGCCCAGCAGTCGCTGGAGAGCACCTCGGCCCATTTGTAGCTGTAGTAACCCGCCGCATAGCCACCCGCGAACACGTGGCTGAAGCTGTGCGGCATGCGGTTGTAGGCGGGCGGCGGGAACACCGAGACTTCGGCCCGCACCTCGTCGATGAGCGCCAGCACATCTTGCCGTCCCTCGTGGTGCAGTCGCATGTCGAAGAGCGCGAACTCGACCTGCCGCAGCATCTGCAGACCGCTCTGGAAATTCTTCGCGGCGAGCAGCTTGTTGAACAGGGCGCGCGGCAGCGGTTCGCCAGTTCTCACGTGACGGGTGCAGCGCGCCAGCACCGGCCATTCCCAGGCCAGGTTCTCGAAGAACTGGCTGGGCAGCTCCACCGCGTCCCACTCCACGCCGTCGATGCCCGACACCCCGCCCACCTCGACCTGAGTGAGCAGGTGATGCAGGCCGTGGCCCCATTCGTGGAACAGGGTCTGCACATCGTCGTGGGTCAGCAGGCTGGGTTGCCCGTCCACCGGCGGAGCGAAGTTGCACACCAGGTGGGCGACGGGCGTCTGCACGGCGCCGGTGTCGGGACGGCGCCAGCGGCCGCGCACGTCGTCCATCCAGGCGCCGGGGCGCTTGCCAGGGCGGGCCAGCAAGTCTAGGTAGACATGGCCGACGAGGTCACCGTCCTCGCGATGCAGGGCGAACACCTGCACGCTCGCGTGCCAGGTGGAAGCCTGGATCGGTGTGAAGCGCAGACCGAACCAGTCGTTCAACAGCGCAAACCAGCCTTCGAGAACCTGCGGCAGCGTGAAGTATTCGCGCAGCTCCTGCTCGCTGAAGCTGTACTGCGCGCTCTTGAGCTTCTCGCTGACGAACGCCAGGTCCCAGGCCTGAAGGTAATCGATGCCCAGCAGAAGCGCATGAGCTCGCAAAGCTTCCAGATCGGCTTCGGCGAAGGGGCGTGCCTTGGCAGCCAGCTCGCGCAGAAAGCCCAGCACCTGGCCGGGCGAGTCGGCCATCTTGGGCTTGAGCGAGAGCGCGGCGAAGTCGGCGAAGCCGAGCAGGGTGGCTTCTTCACGACGCAAGGCCAGCAACTCCTGCATGGCGGCGCTGTTGTCCTGCGCTGCATCGCCCAACTCGGAGGCGCGGGTGACATAGGCGCGGTAGAGCTCCTCTCGCAGCGGGCGGTCCTCGGCGTACTGCATGACCGGCACATAGCAAGGGGCATGCAAGGTCAGCACGGCTTCACCGTCCACCTCGCAGAGGCTGCGCGCCTGGGCCACCACGTCGGCCGGCACGCCGGCCAGGCGCGCCACCGGCAGCCGCAGCTTGAAGGTGTCGGTGGCGTCCATGACGTGCTCGCCGAAGGCTTGGCTCAACTCGGCGCTGCGGTTCTGGATCGCGGTGAAGCGCTCCTTGGCGGCTCCGCGCAGCTCGGCACCGCTGAGTTCGAAGCCCTGCAAGGACAGTTGCAGGGCGCGGGCGGCGGCGGGGTCTTGCGGGCGCGGCGCGGCCTTGTACTTGGCGTACAGCGCTTCGTCGGCGCCGAGCTCAGCGTAGAAGCTGCTCACAGCCGGCAGCATGGCGTTGTAGGCCTCGCGCAGCGGCGGCGTGTCCGCCACGGAGTTGAGGTGGCCGACCATGCCCCAGGCGACGCCGAGCGCATCGCTGGCCACATCGAGTTCGCGCTCGATGGCGTCCAGATCGGCCGGGAAATCGGGCGCGGTGACGCGCTTCTGGGCCGCTTGCGCGCGGGCCAGCAACTCGGTCACGGCGGGTTCGACATGCGCCGGCTCGACCGCGGCGAAATCAGGCAGGTGCCCGGATGCCAGCAAGGGGTTCATGTCGCTGCGGCGCGTTGCGCCGCCTCCAGGGTGTTCTGCAGCAGCATGGTGATGGTCATGGGGCCGACGCCCCCAGGCACCGGGGTGATCCAGCCGGCGACTTCCTTCACGGCCGCGAAGTCCACGTCGCCACAGAGCTTGCCCTCGGCGTTGCGGTTGATGCCGACGTCGAGTACCACGGCGCCGGGCTTGACCATGTCCGCGCTCACAAAGCCGGCGCGGCCCACGGCGGCGACAAGGATGTCCGCCTGCCGCGTGATCTCGGCCAGATTCGGCGTCGCGCTGTGGCAGATGGTCACCGTGGCCGATGCCTGAAGCAGGAGCATGGCCATGGGCTTGCCGACGATGTTCGAGCGGCCGATCACCACGGCGTGCTTGCCGCGCGGGTTGCAGCCGATGCTCTCCAGCATCTTCATGCAGCCGTAGGGCGTGCAGGGCTTGAAGCCGGGACGGCCGACCATCAAGCTGCCAGCGCTGGCCACATGGAAGCCGTCGACATCCTTCTCGGGAGCGATCGATTCGATGACCAGGTCGGCGTTCAGGTGCTTGGGCAGCGGCAGCTGCACCAAGATGCCGTGCACTGCCGGATCGGCATTCAGTTGCTCGATGCGCGCCAGCAGCGCGGCTTCGCTCATGTCGGCCGGGTGGCGTTCCAGCGAGGAGGCCATGCCCACGGTTTCGCAGGCCTTGACCTTGTTGCGCACATAGACCTGGCTGGCCGGGTCCTCGCCGACCAGCAGCACGGTCAGGCCGGGCCGATGACCCAGGGCTGCGAGGCGCTCGACCTCGCCGGCCATGTTGGCGCGAAGTTGCTGGGCGAGGGCGTTGCCGTCGATGAGTTGGGCGGTCATGGTCGTAGTCTCCAGAAAGCAAAAAGGCCGCTCAGCGGAGCGGCCTTTGACGAAACGAGGAAATCAGGCCTTGGCCGTCTGAGCACCCAGCGCGATCTTCAGCAGATCGGCCACGGTGTTCGCGTTCAGCTTCTCCATGATGTTGGCGCGGTGCGCCTCCACCGTCTTGATGCTGATGCCCAGGTCATCGGCAATCTGCTTGTTCAGGCGACCCGCGACGATGCGCTCCAGCACCTGCGCTTCACGGGTGGTCAGGCGGCTGAGCAAGGCGTCGCGGCTGGCGGCTTCCTGGTGGCTGGCGAAGCTGACGCGCGCGGCATCCAGCATCTTCTCGACGAGCCCGACCAGGTGGTCTTCCTTGAAGGGCTTCTCGATGAAGTCCACCGCGCCCTTCTTCATCGTCTGCACGGCCATCGGCACGTCGCCGTGGCCGGTGATGAAAGCGATGGGCAGCGGGCTCTTGCGCTCCACCAGCTTGTCTTGCAGCTCCAGGCCGCTCATGCCTTCCATGCGGATGTCGCAAATCAGGCAAGCGACTTCGCGGGGGTCGAAACGCGCCAGGAAGGTCTCGGCCGAGTCGTAGCACTTGACGCGGTAGTCCTTGCCCTCCAGCAACCACTGCAGGGAGTCACGGACGGCTTCATCGTCGTCAACGACGAAGACATTGCCCTTCTTCGGAATCAGGCTCATGAGGGGATCGCAGGAGAGGGGAGGGATGCCTCGGACAACTTCAGCTCCACGGGAATCGTGAAGGAAAAACGGCAGCCCGAAAGAAGATCGCCATTGTAGAGATTCTCGGCACGCAAGCGACCCTGGTGAGACTCGATGATCGAGCGGCAAAGACCTAGGCCTATCCCTAACCCTTCCGCCTTCGTCGAGTAGAACGCCTCGAACATGCGGGACAGCACGTCCTCGGGCAGACCCGGTCCCATGTCCTGCACGGCGAACTCGAGCGTGCCGCCCTGATCGGGCATGTGGCGTGGCATCACGCGCAGTTCGATGTGGCGCCGCGACGGCGGCAGCTTCGCGCCATCAATGGCCTCGGCAGCGTTCTTCAGCAGGTTCAGCAACACCTGCTCGATCAGGATGGGGTCCACGGCGATGGCCGGAAGGTGGTGGGCCACATAGACGTGAAGCTGCACATTGCGGCGCCGCATCTCGATCGAGGCGAGGTCGACCGCGTCGTCGACGATCTCGGCAGCCTGCACCGTCACTCGGCGAGGTTCGCTGCGCTTCACAAAGGCGCGGATGCGCTGGATCACCTGGGCGGCGCGCTGGGCTTGTTTGCTCGTCTTCTCCAAGGCTGCGAGGAGATCGTCCTTTCCGATGGTCTCGCCCCGCACGCGGCTGATCATGCCGTTGCAGTAATTGGTGATGGCGGTCAGGGGCTGGTTGAGCTCATGGGCGACGCTGGACGCCATTTCGCCCATGGTCATCAGGCGGCTGGTGACCTGGGCTTTCTCGGCCTGTTGTGAAGCCAGTTGCTCGGCGGCGCGTCGGGAGGTGATGTCGGTCGCAATGAGCATTTGCGCGAGGCGCCCGTCGGTCCACTGCAGGTAGCGGCTGCGCACATCGAACCAGCGCTCGACCTCGGGGACAAACACCTCCCTCGGTGTCGACTGCTGGGCGTCCGCCAAAGGCTGGGCTGGCAGGCCGCCGTACTCGTCGAGGGCCTCGTCTTCAGCAGGCAGGGCTCGTGCGGGCTCCTCGGCCAGTTGCAAGTGACCTTCGGGCTCGGCGCCAAACCAGACGCGGTAGCTGCGGTTGGCAAACAGCAGCTCCTGCTGCGGCACCGAGAGCACGGACACCGCGGCATCCAAGCCCTCCAGCACCGTGGTGAAGCGCTCATGGCTGGCCGACAGCTGGTCGCGCACGCGCTTGGCCTCGGTGATGTTGGTCATCGAGGTCATCCAGCCGGTGTGCTTGCCCTTGGCGTCGACCAGCGGTGAGACGTACATGCGCGCGTCAAAGACGGACCCATCCTTGCGCATCACCTTGACCTCGATGCCCCCGCTGGGGCTGCGGCCTTGCATCTCCTGCTCCAGCAGGCGCTGGTTCTCTTCGAGACGGTCGCGCGGCCAGTAGGGAAAGGGCGGTCGGCAGCCGAGCAGTTCCGCCTCGGAGAAGCCGCTCATCGCGCAGAAGGCGGGGTTGACGTAGGAGATCCGTCGATCGAGGTCCATCGCCCGCATGCCGGTCAGCATGGAGTTCTCCATCGCGCGGCGGAAGTTGGTCTCGGCCAGCAGCGCGTTCTGGATGTGCTGGCGGCGGCGCAGGTGGCGCCAGGTGCCGAGCAGCATCCAGACGGTCAGGACGGCCAGCGCCACGACCATCCAGAACAGCGTGTTGGAGACCAGGCCCACCGAGGTTCGATAGCCAGTGCCGCGGATGATCAGCCCGTTCATCGCGGGGGCCAGACCGAGTTCGTGCGTGATGGGGTTGCGCCCGGTTTGCAACTCGCCGGTGGTGGCCACCGGGGTGTTGGCCGCGTCCTTGGAGTCCAGTACATCGATCGCATGTCGGCTGCTGACTTCAATGGGCACGTAGTAGCGGAGCAGGGCTTCCACCCCGTATTCGGCGATCAGCACGCCGTGAAAGCCGCTGCGGTCGATCAGCGGCACCTGAAGCTGGAAGACCAAGGAGCCGATTGCGTCTCGGAAGGGCTCGGAGTAAACCGGTTGTCGACGCTCGCGGGCTTGGACAAAGGCTTGACCCGGTGCATTCAGACCGGCCGGCATGGACGGATCGTTGCTGCCCGCCACCATCAGGGCGCCGGCCTGGAAGCCCGCGCTGCTCAGGCTCGCACGGCGCTCCAGGTTGCGGCCCAGCCAGCTCACATGGGTGATCTCCGGTCGCTCGCGCGCGAAGGCGGTCGCCTGGGCGGCGAACTCGGCGTTGTCGACCTGGCGCGTGACCACCTCCCGTGCGAACCGGGCGAGTTGCTCCTGGGCCTCAATCAGTCGCAAACGGATCTGTTGCTGCGCAATCTCGGTGTCGCGCTTCACGGCCTCCGTTTCCCGCTCGATCTCTTCGTTGCGCAGGTACCAGAAGGCCGAAACGATGGTGGCCAGAAACAGGAGCACTGACAGCAGCGGACCGAGCGTGGCATAGCGGTCCTGCCGAGAGGGGGACTGGCGCCGCCACCAGCGGGCCAGCAGGGCCAAACCGGGGCGTAGCAGGCTGGCCAGCGAGTTCAGGGCATCGGACGGACGGAAAGGCATCGAGGGATTATCGAAACCCTCACAAGTTCGCAATATGGAATGAGTGGCCGCAATTTGGAATTGCAGCAAGGTGTGCGACACTCCCGCGACTTTCGAGCGACTTCTCTAATTTCCCCTCTGGAGAGACCCATGTCCGCCCAGCCTCAAGCCCTCCAAGGCCACCGTTCCGGCGATGCCGATCCGCAAGAAACCCAGGAGTGGCTGGATGCCCTGCGTGCCGTGATCGGTGCCGAGGGCGACCAGCGCGCGCACTTCATCCTGGATGCCTTGATTGCCGAGGCCCGGCAAAGCGGCATCGACGTGCCCTTCAGCGCCAACACGCCCTACCTGAACACCATCCCGGCGGATCAGGAAGCCAAGTGCCCCGGCAACATCGAGATCGAGAAGCGCCTGCGCGCCTACATGCGCTGGAACGCGATGGCGATGGTGGTGCGCGCCAACCGCTTGAATCCGGCCGACGGCGGGGACCTCGGCGGCCACATCGGCTCCTTCGCCTCGTTGGCCTCGATGCTCGGCGCCGGCTTCAACCACTTCTGGCACGCCGAGAGCAAGGATCACGGGGGTGACCTGCTTTACATCCAGGGCCACAGTGCGCCCGGCATCTACGCCCGCGCCTTCCTGGAAGGTCGCCTGAACGAGGCCCAACTCGACAGCTTCCGCCAGGAGGTCGACGGCAAGGGCCTGTCCAGCTACCCGCACCCGAAACTGATGCCGGACTTCTGGCAGTTCCCGACCGTCTCCATGGGCCTGGGCCCCTTGATGGCGATCTACCAGGCGCGCTTCCTCAAGTACCTGCACGCTCGCGGCATCGCCGACACGGCGAACCGCAAGGTTTGGGCCTTCATGGGCGACGGCGAGATGGACGAGCCGGAGAGCCTCGGTGCAATCAGTCTGGCGGCGCGCGAAGGCCTGGACAACCTGGTCTTTGTCATCAACTGCAATCTGCAGCGCCTGGACGGCCCGGTGCGCGGCAACGGCAAGATCATCCAGGAGCTCGAGGGCGAGTTCCGCGGCAGCGGCTGGAACGTCATCAAGCTCATCTGGGGCAAGGGCTGGGACGAACTGTTGGCGCGCGACAAGAGCGGCAAGCTCAAGCAGCTGATGATGGAAACCCTGGACGGCGACTACCAGGCCATGAAGGCCAACGACGGCGCCTTCGTCCGCAAGAACTTCTTCGGCAAGTACCCGGAGACCGCCAAGCTCGTCGAGCACATGAGCGACGAGGAGATCTTCGAGCTGCGACGCGGCGGTCATCAGCCGGAGAAGGTGTACGCCGCCTTCCACCGCGCCCACCACAACACCACGGGCCAACCCACGGTGCTGCTGGTCAAGACCGTCAAGGGCTATGGCATGGGCAAGGCCGGTGAGGGCAAAAACACCGTCCACCAGACCAAGAAGCTGACCGACGACGACATCAAGTACATCCGCGACCGCTTCGGCATCCCGGTGCCCGACAGCGAGTTGCCCAAACTGCCGTACTACAAGCCGGCCGACGACACGCCGGAGATGCGCTATCTGCACGAGCGCCGCCAAGCCCTGGGTGGCTACCTTCCCAAGCGCCGCGTGAAGGCCGACGAGAGCTTCGCGATCCCGCCGCTGGATACCTTCAAGGCGGTGCTGGAGCCGACGCCCGAAGGCCGCGAGATCTCGACCACCCAGGCCTATGTGCGCTTCCTCACCGCGCTGCTGCGCGACAAGGAGCTCGGCCCGCGCGTCGTGCCCATCCTGGTGGACGAAGCGCGCACCTTCGGCATGGAGGGCTTGTTCCGCCAGATCGGCATCTACAACCCCAAGGGCCAGCTCTACACCCCGGTCGATAAAGACCAGGTGATGTACTACCGCGAGGACAAGGCCGGCCAGATCCTGCAGGAGGGCATCAACGAGGCCGGCGGCATGTCGAGCTGGATCGCGGCCGCCACGAGCTACTCGACGAACAACCGGGTGATGATCCCGTTCTACGTCTACTACTCGATGTTCGGCTTCCAGCGCATCGGCGACCTGGCCTGGGCGGCCGGCGACATGCAGGCGCGCGGCTTCCTGCTCGGCGGTACCTCGGGGCGCACGACGCTGAACGGCGAGGGTCTGCAGCACGAGGACGGCCACAGCCACATCCTGGCCGGCACGATCCCGAACTGCATCTCCTACGACCCGACCTTCGCCCACGAGGTCGCGGTGATCATGCACAACGGCCTGGTGCGCATGGTCGAGAAGCAGGAGAACGTGTTCTTCTACCTGACGCTGCTGAACGAGAACTACGCGATGCCGGGCCTCAGCGCCGGCACCGAGGCCGAGATCCTCAAGGGCATGTACCTGTTGCAGCCGGCGCAGCCGGGCGGCATCGAGGTCAACCTGCTGGGCAGCGGCACCATCCTGCGCGAGAGCATCGCCGCGCGCGAGTTGTTGCAGGCCGACTGGGGCGTCAGCGCCAACGTCTGGAGCTGCCCGAGCTTCAACGAACTGGCCCGCGAAGGCCAGGACGCGGAACGCTGGAACCTGCTGCACCCGCTCGACGCGCAACGCCAGAGCTTCGTGGCGCAGCAGCTCAGCCGCACGGCCGGTCCGGTCATCGCCAGCACCGACTACATGAAGAGCTACGCCGAACAGATCCGCGCCTTCGTCCCGGCCGGTCGCATCTACAAGGTGCTCGGCACCGACGGCTTCGGCCGCAGCGACTTCCGCAGCAAGCTGCGCGCGCACTTCGAAGTGAACCGCCACTACATCGTCGTCGCTGCGCTCAAGAGCCTGGCCGAGTCGGGTCAGCTCTCGATGGCCAAAGTCGCCGAGGCGATCGCCAAGTACGGCCTGCCCGCCGACAAGATCAACCCTCTCTACGCCTAAGCATCATGGCCCTGGTCGAAGTCAAGGTTCCCGACATCGGCGACTTCAAGGATGTCGCCATCATCGAGATGCTGGTTGCCGTGGGCGACAGCATCCGTGCCGAGCAAAGCCTGATCACCGTCGAGAGCGACAAGGCCTCGATGGAGATCCCGTCCAGCCATGCCGGCGTCATCAAGTCGCTGAAGGTCAAGCTGGGTGACAAGCTGAACATCGGCGACGTCATCCTGGAGTTGGAGACCGGCGCGGCCGCTTCGCCCGCATCCGCTCCTGCCCCCGCGGCCAGCCCGGCGCCGAGCCCCGCAGTTGCAGCCCCCTCGGCTGCTTCCGCCGCTCCGGCTGCAGCTGCCAGCGGTGGCAGCGTCACCGTTCGGGTCCCCGACATCGGCGACTTCAAGGACGTCGCCGTCATCGAGCTGCTGGTCAAGCCCGGCGACACCGTGGCCGTCGACCAGAGCCTGATCACCGTCGAGAGCGACAAGGCCTCGATGGAGATCCCCAGCAGCCATGCCGGCGTCGTGCAGTCGCTGGAGGTGAAGCTGGGTGACAAGCTCAACATCGGCGACGCCGTGCTCACCTTGCTGGCCGGTGGCGGCGCGCCCGCGCCGGCTCCCGTCGCTGCGGCGCCTGCCGCTCCTGCCGCTCCTGCCGCTCCTGTGGCCACGCCCAGCGCACCCAGCCAGCCGGCCGCCGCCGCACTGCCCGCTCACGATCCCACCGCCGCCGGCGCCCTGAGTAGCAAGCTCCCCCATGCCTCGCCGAGCGTGCGCAAGTTCGCGCGTGAACTGGGCGTGCCCCTGGGCGAACTGAAGGGCAGCGGCCCCAAGGGCCGCATCACGCAGGACGACGTGGCCGGCTTCATCAAGGCCGTGATGTCGGGCGCCACCCAAACCCAGGCGCAAGCCGCCAAGGCGCCGGCTGCCGCTGCTGCAGGCGCTGGCACCGGCACCGGCACCGGCCTGAACCTGCTCGCTTGGCCGCAGGTCGACTTCGCCAAGTTCGGCGTGGTCGAACGCAAGCCGCTGAGCCGCATCAAGAAGATCAGCGGCGCCAACCTGCACCGCAACTGGGTCGTCATCCCGCATGTGACGAACCACGACGAGGCGGACATCACCGAGCTGGAAGCCTTCCGCGTGGCGATGAACAAGGAGCACGAGAAGGCCGGCGTCAAGTTCACGCTGCTGGCCTTCCTCATCAAGGCCTGCGTTGCGGCCCTGAAGAAGTTCCCCGAGTTCAACGCCAGCCTGGACGGCGACGAACTGGTGCTGAAGAAGTACTTCCACATCGGCTTCGCGGCCGACACACCGAACGGCCTCGTGGTGCCGGTCATCAAGGACGCCGACCAGAAAGGCATCATCCAGATCGCCAAGGAAATGAGCGAGCTGGCGGCCAAGGCCCGCGACGGCAAGCTCGGCCCCGCCGACATGACCGGCGGCTGCTTCAGCATCAGCTCGCTGGGCGGCATCGGCGGCACCTACTTCACGCCCATCATCAATGCGCCGGAAGTGGCCATCCTCGGCGTCTGCAAGGGCTTCATGAAGCCGGTGTGGAACGGCAGCAGCTTCGAGCCGCGCCTGACCCTGCCGCTGTCCCTGAGCTGGGACCACCGCGTGATCGACGGCGCCAGTGCCGCCCGCTTCAACGCCTACCTGGCCGCCGTACTGGCCGACTTCCGCCGCGTGCTGCTCTGAGGACCGATCGATGGCAAGCGTAGAAATCCGCGTCCCCGACATCGGCGACTTCAAGGACGTCGGCGTCATCGAACTGCTCGTGCAGGCGGGCGACAGCGTCAAGCCGGAGCAGAGCCTCATCACCGTCGAGAGTGACAAGGCCAGCATGGAGATCCCCTCGCCGCTGGCGGGGCGCATCACCGAGCTCAAGGTGAAGATCGGCGACAAGCTCAACATCGGTGACCTGATCGCCCTGGCCGAAGGCAGCGCCGAATCGGCGGCACCGTCTGCGCTGGCCGCGCCTTCGCCTGCCGCCGTGGCGGCTCCTGCATCGACGCCGGCTGCTTCAGCGCCTGTGCAAGCGCCCGCCGCCGCCAGCTACGCCGGCACGGCCGACCTCGACTGCGATGTGCTCGTGCTCGGCGCCGGCCCCGGCGGCTACTCGGCCGCCTTCCGCGCCGCCGACCTCGGCCTCAAGGTCGTGCTCGTCGAGCGCTACGCCAGCCTGGGCGGGGTCTGCCTGAACGTCGGCTGCATCCCCTCCAAGGCGCTGCTGCATGTCGCGGCGGTCATGGACGAGGTCTCGCACATGGCCGACCTGGGCGTGGACTTCGGCGCGCCCCAGCTGAACATCGACAAGCTGCGCGGCCACAAGGAAAAGGTCATCGGCAAGCTCACCGGTGGTCTGGCGCAAATGGCCAAGATGCGCAAGGTGACCGTGGTGCGCGGCTACGGCGCGTTTGCCGACCCGCACCATGTCGTCGTGGAAGAGACCACCGGCAGCGCGCAGGACAAGACCGGCACCACGAAGACCGTTCGCTTCAAGGCGGCCATCATCGCTGCCGGCTCGCAGGCGGTGCGTCTGCCCTTCCTGCCCGACGACCCGCGCATCGTCGACAGCACCGGCGCCTTGGCTCTGACAGCAGTGCCGAAGAAGATGCTCATCATCGGCGGCGGCATCATCGGCCTGGAGATGGGCACCGTCTATTCCACGCTGGGCGCGCGGCTCGACGTGGTCGAGATGCTCGACGGCCTGATGCAGGGCGCCGACCGTGACCTCGTCAAGGTCTGGGACAAGATGAACAAGCACCGCTTCGACCGCGTGATGCTGAAGACCAAGACCGTCGGCGCCGAGGCCACGGCCGAAGGCATCAAGGTGCAGTTCGAAGGCCTGGACGGCACAAAGAGCGAGGGCGTCTACGACCTCGTGCTGCAAGCCGTGGGTCGCACGCCCAATGGCAAGAAGATCGGCGCCGACAAGGCCGGCGTCGCCGTCACCGACCGCGGCTTCGTGCCGGTGGACGTGCAGATGCGCACCAACCAGCGCCACATCTTCGCCATTGGCGACCTCGTCGGCCAGCCCATGCTGGCGCACAAGGCCGTGCACGAGGCGCATGTGGCCGCCGAAGTGATTGCCGGCGAACTGCTGGGCGACGACAAGCTCGCCAAGAGCGCCTTCAACGCCCGCGTCATCCCCAGCGTCGCCTACACCGACCCCGAGGTCGCCTGGGTGGGACTCACCGAGGACCAGGCCAAGGCGCAGGGCATCAAGGTCAAGAAGGGACTCTTTCCTTGGACTGCTTCGGGCCGTGCCATTGCCAATGGCCGCGATGAAGGCTTCACCAAGCTGCTCTTCGATGACAGCCCCGAAGCCCACGGCCACGGCAAGATCCTGGGCGGCGGCATCGTCGGCACGCACGCCGGCGACATGATTGGAGAGATCGCCCTGGCCATCGAAATGGGCGCCGACGCCGTGGACATCGGCAAGACCATCCACCCGCACCCCACGCTGGGCGAAAGCATCGGCATGGCGGCCGAGGTGGCGCACGGCTCCTGCACCGACTTGCCGCCGGCACGCAAGTAAGGGCCAAGCACTGCAGCGAACAAGGCCCTGGACAGGCGACCGTCCGGGGCCTTTGCTCGCCCAAGCAGTCCCCGCCGCAATCTGTGCGATCGCTCGGCTCTCATGCCATCCCGCTGCAGGACCCAGCGCTTCAAGCTGCATCACTCTGAGCGTAAGGACAGATGCCAACCGATCCGCGCTGTGGCCGGAGGCGGACAGCGCGGATCAGCCTGACTGCTAGGAGCGTGGGCGAGGGGCTCCCCTGTGGATGAACCGCCCGCCCCGGGGTGAGTAACGACTCCGTTTCGCACATCCTGGATCGCTGCAACACTTGACCTCATGTGGTTGCGATTCCTCCCCCTTCTGTCCTGCTTGTTGTCCTTGCCTCTGAGTGCCTGGGCCGCGGACCCTTGCCTGGGCCATGCGCGCCGCATTGAGCGTGAGACGGAGCAAGCGGCGTCCTGTTATTGCGGCCCCAGCCTGAGCCGGGTTCGCGCCTAGCTGCCTGGCACGCTGCGGGTGGAAGCCGCCTGCCAGATGCGCCGCAATCGTGGCTTTGGCAACAGCAGCCCGCTGCGTCCCGATGCGGATGTGCTGGACCTCGACCGCTACGCCGCCGATGGCAGCTACATCGAGGGCTGGGTGTTCCTGCGCGGCCAGCTCGTGATCGAAGGAAGGGTGACGTTTACCGACGAAGGCGCCTCGTTCTCGGCACGCCAGCTCTACCGCGAGGACGGCGGCCCCTCCGTGCTGGCCAACAACCACCTCTATTTCCAGGTGCAGCTCACCGAAGCGCAGGCCAAGTTGCTGAAGCCACCCCGAGCACGGCTCGGTGAGCTTGGGTGCAAGACCCGCGCGGCCCGCTTGCGCTTCACCGACTTTGAGATCTACCGTTTCGATACCGGCGGCGACGGCAGCCGTCCCGGACGGGTAGAGGTGCTGGGTCTGGGACCGCTGAAAGGCTGCGTAGATTGATCGAGTCCATCAGGCAGAACCGATCTAGGCCGCAGGGCGCAGCGCCAGGATGTTCGGATCCAACTCGCCGTGCCGCTGTGCGATCGAGCCGCAACGCCTTCAGGCATCTCTCGCCATCGTTCCCCTAGGGACGCACTGAACAGGTCCCTGCGGGGCGCGTGTGCGAGAGAGCCGGCCGGCTCGTAGGCGGCGGGCGAAGGTCGCGCTATCCGCCCAATGGCCGTGCGCGCCAACGACCGAGGAGGCCGGTTATCTCGCAATCCCTTATGGGCCATCACCCGAAAAGTCGCGGCGCGCCCGCAGGGACTTGATCGGTGCTTCATTCAGGTCGCAGCCTCTCGCAATCGGCTACGCCGGTGAAGCGGTGCACCGGCAGGCGCGCGGGCATGCCGGGTCGCCAGCGTTGCCACTGCGCCAGCGACGGGCGGCATTCCCAGCGGCGGCCGTCATCGGCGGCCAGGTGGAGGGTCTGACCCGCGAGGCGCAGACCGGTGCGCTCGCCGGCTTCCAGCGCCGGCTCGGGCCAGTGCGGAGCCTGCTCGGGCTCGCCCTCGGCGATGGCCATGCGCCGCATGCGCCAGACCGGGGCTGTGAAGCGGCAATGCTCGACCCCCTCATGCAGCTTGCGTTCCAAGAGCTCGGCGCCAGCCGGCATGGCCGTGCAGGGCTCCGATTGCATCTCCGGCACCTCGCGCTCGATCTCGATGACGCGGCGCCAGTCCATGCGCTCCACCTGCACCGCCACGCCGCGTGGGTGCAGCAGCACCCAGGCCAGCAAGGCCAGGCCGGCGACGGCGAGGCCTCGCAGGGGCCACACTCCCCGATCTCGCATCTCCAGTCGCGCGCCCATGCCACTCCTTTCAGGCCTGCAGTTTCCCGCCTTGCCCGATGGCAGCCGCTCCAGCACCGCCGCCGGCACCGCCGTGATGGCCCAAGCTTTGCGCCCGCTGAGCCCCGCCGCTGCGCAGGCCGCCCAATCCGAGCGCCATTGGCGGCGCAACTACCCGGCGCATTTCCGTGCGTTGGTGCAGGGCGCACTGGCCTCCAGCGAACTGGCGCTGGCCAGCGCGCGCGCGGGCTTGGCGCAGGCGCGCGAATCCCTGGTGTGGGCCGAGGGCGGCGCCGAGCGGCCGCTGGGCGACGCCATGCAGGCGCCGGGGACCTTCGCGAACCTGCGCTTGCAGGGAGAGGGCGACGCAAAGCCCGCCGCGTGGGGCCTGCCGCTGCGCGGTGACTTCCTGCAAGGCCAGGCGCTGGTGGAGCAACTCGGTCGTTGGCAGGAGG
>JAFLDE010000042.1 GCA_017302655.1 Burkholderiales bacterium | reverse complement strand
CCCGCCCGGCGCGCCGCATGCGTCGGGTGCGCAGCTGGCGCAAGCGCTGGAGCACCGCCGCAGCCTGGTGGCGCAGGCCAAGCCCGTGATGGCTTTTCTGAATGAGCAGATCGGCGACAGCGGCAGCCTGGTGCTGTTGGCCGACCCGCAGGGCATGCTGCTGCATGCGCTGGGCGACCCCCGCTTTGCCGACCGCGCCGCGCGCGTGGCCTTGCGGCCCGGCGCCATCTGGAGCGAGCAATGGCGCGGCACCAATGCCATCGGCACGGCCCTGGCCGAGGGCCATGCGGTGGAGGTGCACGGCGCCGAGCACTATCTGGAGCGCAACGGTTTTCTGACCTGCGCGGCCGCGCCCATCAGCGACCCGCAAGGCGCCCTCTTGGGCGTGTTGGACATCTCGGGCGACCGGCGCGGCTACCACCGCCACACCTTGGGTCTGGTGCGCTCGGGGGCGCGCCTGATCGAGCACCAGCTTTTCCAGGCGCGCCATGGCGGAGGCCTGCAAATGCGTCTGCATGCCCAAGCCGAGGGCCTGGGCGGTGTCACCGAGGGCTTGCTCGCGCTGGCCGAGGACGGCTGGGTGATGGGCGCCAACCGCGCGGCGCTGGACCTGCTGGCCCTCCCCTGCGCGGTCATCGGCGCCACGCGGGTGGATGAGCTGTTCGGCCTGGATTGGCGCCGCCTGCGCGCCGGCGTGCCCACTGCGCTGCAACACCGCGGCCAGACCCTGTGGGTGCGCCTCGATCTCGGCCGCCAGGGCCGTGGGTGGGTGGCGGCGGCCGCGCTGCCGGTCGACCCGCTGGCCCGCCTGGACAGCGGTGACGCGGCCATGCAGGCGCTGATCGACCGCGCCCGGCGCGTGCTCGACAAGCCCATCGCCCTGCTGCTGCTCGGCGAGTCTGGCGTCGGCAAGGAGGTGCTGGCGCGGGCCCTGCACGACAGCAGCGCGCGGCGCGAACAGCCCTTCGTGGCACTGAACTGCGCGGCGCTGCCCGAGGGCTTGATCGAGGCCGAGCTCTTCGGCTACCGGCCCGGCGCCTTCACCGGTGCGGGACGCGAGGGCGCGCCGGGTCGCCTGCGCGAGGCCGACGGCGGCACGCTCTTCCTGGATGAAATCGGCGACATGCCGCTGCCTCTGCAGGCCCGCCTGCTGCGCGTGCTGCAAGACGGCGAGGTGCAGCCCCTGGGCGGGGGCCGCGCGGTGAAGGTGGACTTCCGCCTGCTTTGTGCCACCCACCAGCCGCTGGCCGAGGCGGTGCGCGCCGGGCGCTTCCGTGCCGACCTGTACTACCGCATCAACGGGCTCACGCTGACCTTGCCGCCGCTGCGTGCGCGCAGCGACCTGCCCGCGCTGGTCGAGCGCCTGCTGGCTGCCGAGGCGCCGGGCCGCAGCCTGGCGCTCGAACCCGAGCTGCTGCGCGCTTTCCAGGCGTATGCCTGGCCGGGCAATGTGCGCCAGTTGCAGCACGCGCTGCGCACCGCCTGCGCCCTGCTGGACGACGGCGAGCGCCTGATCGGGCCCGCGCACCTGCCCGAAGATCTGGCGGCCGAATTGCAGCCCTTGACTGGCGGCAGCGGCCTGCCAGCCGGGGCGCTGCGCGAGCAGGGCGATGCGCTGATTCGCCAGGTGCTGCAAGAGAGCGGCGGCAATGTGTCGGAGGCCGCGCGGCGCCTGGGCATCGGGCGCAACACCCTGTACCGGCGGCTGGGTCAGTAACTCCGTCGACCTGCCCGCCCGCTCCGCCCGATGGCCAGCAGCAGCCCCAGGCTCAGCCCCAGCATCACCATGGCCGTGCCGCCGTAGCTGATGAAGGGCAGGGGCACGCCCACCACCGGCAGCAGGCCCATCACCATGCCCAGATTGACGAAGACGTAGCTGAAGATCGACAGCGTGATGGAGCCGGCCAGCAGGCGTTCGAACAGGCTCGGCGCGCTGCCCGCGATGACCAGGCCGCGGAACAGCAGCACCGAGAAGCCGCCCAGCAAAGCCAGGCCCCCCAGCAGGCCGAACTCTTCGGAGAAAGCGGCGAAGATGAAGTCGGTGGTGCGCTCGGGAATGAACTCCAGGTGGGTTTGCGTGCCCTGCATGAAGCCCTTGCCGGTGATGCCGCCCGAGCCGATGGCGATCTCGCCCTGCAGCACGTGGAAGCCCTTGCCGAGTGGGTCCTTGTGCGGGTCGAGCAGGGTGCAGACGCGGGTCTTCTGGTACTCCTTGAGCAGCACCCACTTCACCTCGTCCTGGCAGATGTGATCCTCGCTGGCCACCAGCGCGCCGATGCCGATCACCCCGGCTGCCACGACCGGCACGATGAGCTTCCACGACAGGCCGGCGAAGTAGATGACGTAGAGGCCGGCAAAGAGGATGAGCAGGCCGGTGCCGAGGTCGGGCTGCTTGGCCACCAGCAGGAAGGGAATGGCCAGCAGCGCGAAGGCGACGAGGAAGTCGGGCAGGCGCATGCGCAGGCTGGCGCTCGCGTTCTCGCGCCACTGGAACCAGGCGGCGAGCATCAGCGGCGTGGCGATCTTCAGAAGCTCGCTGGGCTGGATGACGGTGACCCCCACGTTCAGCCAGCGCGTGGCGCCCTTGCGGGTGATGCCGAAGAACTCGACGCCCAGCAGCAGCACCACGCCGACGACGTAAAGCGGCACCGCCAGCCGCATGAGCTTGGCCGAGGGGAACTGCGCGACCACGAAGAGCACGGCCGCGCCGAGCGCAAAGTTGCGCGACTGGTCCACGAAGCGGGTGCCGTGGTCGAAGCCCACCGAGTACATGCCGAGCAGCCCCCAGGCCATCAGCCACAGGCAGGCCAGCAGCAGCGGGCCATCGAAACCCTGCCAGAACGGGCGCAGGCGATCGAGCAGCGGGGCGCGGGCGATGACGGTCATGGCCGACGCACTCCGGAGGCGGGTGGCAGGGAGGCCGGTGCAGCCGACGCCGCCGGTGCGGCGACCACGGGCACGGCACTGGCCGCCATCGCTGCGGCTTCGGCGGTCTCGCTGGGCAGCTTCCACTCGGCGACGGTGCGGGGTTTGCCGATGGGCGCGCCGGCCTGCCCGAGCTGCATGGCGACGATGTCCTCGGGCGAGGGCACCTTGCCCAGCAGCAGGTAGTCGAACACGCGGCGCGCGATGGGGGCGGCGGCGGCGGCGCCGAAGCCGGCGTTCTCGACGATCACCGCCAGCGCCACCTGCGGTGCCTCGACCGGCGCGTAGGCCACGTACCAGCTGTGGTCGCGCTGGCGCTCGGCCATCTGCGCGGCGTTGTACTTCTGACCCTGCCGCAGGCCCACGGCCTGCGCGGTACCGGTCTTGCCACCGCTCAGATAGCCGCTGCCGGCGAACACGCGCGTGCTGGTGCCGCCGATGGTCACGCCGTGCAGCGCATCCTTCAGCAGGGCGGTGTGCGCGGGCGCGATGGCCAGAGGCGGCAGGCGGGCCTCTTCCTGCCCCGAGACCGGACGGCGCTGTTGGCTCACCAGGTCCTGCACCTCGCGCACCAGGCGCGGCTTGAAGCGCTGGCCGCCGCTGACCAGGGTGGCGGTGGCACTGGCCATCTGCAGCGGCGTGAAGGCGTTGTAGCCCTGACCGATGCCCAGGCTGATGGTCTCGCCGGGGTACCAGTCCTGCTTGAATCGCTTCTTCTTCCAGGCCTTGCTGGGCAGCACGCCGGTCACCTCGCCCGGCAGGTCGATCTCGGTGAGCCGGCCCAGGCCCAGGGGCAGCAGCTGCTCGTGGATGGTGTCCACCCCGAGCTGGTGGGCTAGGCTGTAGTAGTAGACGTTGCTGCTCTCGACGATGGAGCGGCGCATGTCCATGGCGCCACCGCGCTCGCCCGAGGGACTGCCGAAGGCGCGACCGCCGAAGTGGAAGACCAGGGTGTCGTTGATGATGGTGTCGGGCCGGCGTGCGCCGGTCTGCAGCGCGGCCAGGGCCATGAAAGGCTTGTAGGTTGAGCCCGGTGGGTAGGTACCGCGGATGGCGCGGTTGAGCAAGGGCCGGTCCGGATCGTCGTTCAGGCGCGACCAGTTCTCCTGGTCGATGCCGTCGACGAACAGATTGGGGTCGAAGCCCGGCTTGCTGACCAGGGCGAGCACCTCGCCGTTGCGCGGGTCGATGGCGACCAGGGCGCCGCGCCGCTCGCCGAAGAGCTGCTCGACCAAGTACTGCAGGCGGATGTCCACCGACAGGTGCAGGGTCTGCCCCGGCGTTTGGGGCCGGTGGCCGAGCGCACGCACCGCTTTGCCGCCCGCGCTGGTCTCGACATGCTGGAAGCCCACCTGGCCGTGCAGCACGTCCTCGTAGGCTTGCTCCAGGCCGAGCTTGCCGATGTGGTCGCTGCCGCGGTAGTTGGCCACCCGGTCTTCTTCCCAGTCCTCCATGGCCTCGCGGTCGCGCGCGCTGATGCGGCCGATGTAGCCGATCAGGTGCGCGCCGGCCTCGCCCTGCGGGTACTGGCGGAACAGGCGCGCCTGCACGTCCACGCCGGGAAAGCGCCAGCGCTGCGCAGCGAACTTGGCCACCTCCTCGTCGGTGAGACGGTTGCGGATGGGCAGGGATTCGAAGCGCTTGCCGTCGGCCAGCAGGCGGTGGAAGCGCTTGCGGTCGCGCGGCTGGATGTCGATGACCTGGGCCAGCTCGTCGATCAGCGGCTCCAGGTCACCGCGGATGCGGCTGGGGGTGATCTCCAGCGTGTAGGCCGAGTAGTTGGTGGCCAGCACCACGCCGTGGCGGTCGAGGATCTGCCCGCGGTTGGGCGGGATGGGCACCACGGTGACGCGGTTGGCCTCGGCGGCCTCGAGCAGTTCGTCGTGCCGGTCCACCTGCAGGTGCACCAGGCGCAGCAGCAACAGCGCGAAGCACACGGCCACGAAGCCCACCGCCACCCACAGGCGCAGGCGGAAGGAGGCGTTGGCGGCGAGCTGGTCGCGGAGCTGGGTCACGAGTTGGTCAAAGCGGCCGGGGCTCGTCGCCTCCCGGCGTGCGGCGCTGCGGGGCCAGCAGCAGCAGGTGGGCCAGCGGCCACAAAAGGGCTTGCAGCAGCGGCGCCACCAGCAGCCAGGGCGAAGGCGCCATACCGCCCACGAGCAGGCGCACCAGCACCACCAGACCCTGCGCCAGCAGGAACAGCGGCAGCACCTGCAGCGCCTGCTCGAGCACGTTGAACTTCAGCAGGCGCCGATGCAGGCTGACTGCCGCGAAAGCCAACCCGGCGTAGGCCAGCGCATGCTGACCCAGCAGCGCGCCCTGGCTCACATCGACCAGCAGCCCGAGCAGGAAAGCCCAGCCCACGCCGATGCGCCGGCTCTGGTGCACGTTCCAGAACACCAGCACCAGTGCCGACACCAGGGGCATGGCCGGCGCCGGCCCGAGCGGCAGCATGTCGACGCACAGCGCCAGCAGCAGCGTCAGCACGATGAACCAGGGCTTGGCGGGGAGCAGCAGGCGCTGCTGGCCGCGCGGCATGATCATGGCGCGCTCCTCGGTCGGCGCCGGGCCGCCTCGGCGCAGAGGCCTCGGCCTTCGACAGGCGTCGCAAGCCCACCGGGCTTGCTCGGCCCCGTCTCAGTCCCGCGCCGGCCGATCCCCCTCGGGGGGAAGGCGCCGCAGGCGCCCAGGGGGTAAGCCTTCGGCATGATCATGGCGCGGTTTCCTGCTTCGCTTGTTCGACCTGTGCAAGCGGCTTGAGCACCAGCACCTGGCCGGCGCGGTCGGCCACCGCGTAGGGTTGCACGCCGATGCGCGAGAAGCTGGTGTCGCCGCGTCGCTCCACTTGGGCCACACGGGCCACCGGCAGGTCGGGCGGGAAGACGCCGTCCAGGCCCGAGGTGCGCAGCACATCGCCCACCTGCACGTCCACGCTGCTGCTCACGAAGCGCAGTTCCATGCCCCAGGGCTGGGCGCCGCCATAAGCCAGATGCAGCACGCCGGTGCGCTGGTTGCGCACGGCGATGCTGGCGTCGCGGTCGGCCAGCAGGCCCAGTTCGCTGACGCTGCGGTGCACGCGCTGCAGCTGGCCGAGCACGCCGCGCTCGTCGATAACCGGGGCACCGGGGCGCAGGCCGTCAGCGGCTCCGCGGTCGATGACGACTCGGCGCGAGAAGCCATCTCGCTGTTCGTAGAGCACCTGGGCCGCCAGGGTCTGCACAGGCAGGCTGTCGCGCAGCTGCAGCAAGCGGCGCAGGGCTTCGTTTTCGCGCTGCAGGGTGTTGGTGCGCGCCAGCACGAGCGCTTGCTGGGCGAGCTGCTGCCGGGCGGTCTCCTCCGCGCGCATGGCGCTCTCGGCGCCACGCAGGCGGTTGCTCAGCTGGTCGTAGCTGGCCACCGGTGCGAGCAGCAGGCTCTGCAGCGGCTGCAGGGCGTTGACGAGCGCCGAGCGCAGCGGGGGCGTGAGCTGGAAGCGGGCGTCGGCCACCATCAGCGCGATGGCAGCGGCCGCGCACAGCAGCAGCTTGGAGAGCGCGGTGGGGCCCTGGCGGAACAGCGAGGGCGGGCGGCGGTCGAGCGTGGCAAGGGCCACAGCTCTCTCCTCGTCAGATTAGTCGGAGGTGAAGATCGAACCGGTGCGGTCCAGGTGGTCCAGCGCCATGCCACAGCCGCGCACCACGCAGGTCAGTGGGTCCTCGGCCACCAGCACCGGCAGGCCGGTTTCCTCGCGCAGCAGGCGGTCCAGGTCGCGCAGCAGCGCGCCACCGCCGGTGAGCATCATGCCGCGGTCGGCGATGTCGGCACCCAGCTCCGGCGGGGTCTGCTCCAGCGCGTTCTTCACTGCCGAGACGATCTGGTTCAGCGGGTCGGTGAGGGCCTCGAGGATCTCGTTCGACGAGATGGTGAAGCTGCGCGGCACGCCCTCGCTGAGGTTGCGGCCCTTGACCTCCATCTCGCGCACTTCGCTGCCCGGGAAGGCCGAGCCGATGGTCTTCTTGATCATCTCGGCCGTCGGCTCGCCGATCAGCATGCCGTAGTTGCGGCGGATGTAGTTGATGATGGCCTCGTCGAACTTGTCGCCGCCGACGCGCACGCTGCCCTTGTAGACCATGCCGCCCAAGGACACGACGCCGACCTCGGTGGTGCCGCCACCGATGTCGATGACCATCGAACCGGCCGCTTCGCTGACCGGCAGGCCGGCACCGATCGCCGCAGCCATCGGCTCTTCGATGAGTTCCACGCGCGAGGCGCCGGCGCCGAGGGCCGCGTCGCGGATCGCGCGGCGCTCGACCTGGGTCGAACCGCAGGGCACGCAGATGATGATGCAGGGGCTGGGGCGCATCATCGACTGCGGGTGCACCATGCGGATGAACTGCTTGATCATCTGCTCGGTGATCACGAAGTCGGCGATCACGCCGTCCTTCATCGGGCGGATCGCCTCGATATTGCCCGGCACCTTGCCCAACATGGCCTTGGCTTCCTTGCCTACGGCCTGGATGGTCTTCTTGCCGTTGGTACCGCCCTCGTGGCGGATGGCGACGACCGAGGGCTCGTCGAGCACGATGCCCTTGTCGCGAACGTAGATCAGGGTGTTGGCCGTGCCGAGGTCGATGGCCAGGTCGGTGGAGAAGTAGCGGCGGAGGGAACCAAACATGGGTGCAGAACCGGTGGGCCCGCAGCGCCGTGGGTGGGCTGCGCAGCCGTTGAATGCGACAAGGCCGCCTCGGCTGGAACGCGGGGCGGCCTTGCTGAAAAAGCGGGCTGGGATAATACCCGAGCGCCTTGTGAGCAGCCGTAGGAAACACCCTCTAAGGTGTTCACAGCATTGGCCTTTTTTGGCTTCCCATCCGTTCCCATCATGGCCCTGACCCTTGACGACGTGGCCCGTCTCGCGAAGCTCGCGAGGCTGGCCCCCAGCCCTGCGCAGCAGGCAACCCTGCTGAGCCAGCTCAACGGCTTCTTCGAGCATGTGGAGGCGATGCGTGCGGTTGACACGCGTGGCGTGGCCCCGCTGTACACCCCGCTGTCCGCCGTCCAGGAGGTTCAGTTGCGCCTGCGCGAGGACGCGGTGACCGAGGTCGACCAGCGCGAACTCAACCAACGCAGCGCGCCGTCCGTCGAGGACGGTCTGTACCTCGTACCCAAGGTGATCGAATGAGCAAGGCGGTGCACGAACTGGGCGTGGCCGAGGGGCTGGCGCTTCTGGAAGCCGGGCAGCTGTCGAGCCGGGAGTGGGTGGATGCGCTGCTCTCGCGCGAGGACCGCTTGGGTGCCTTCCTGCACCGTGACGCCGTGGGCGCTCGCGCCGCCGCCGATGCCGCTGATGCGCGCCGCGCCGCAGGCGACACCGCCCCGCTGCTGGGCGTGCCCCTGGCGCACAAGGACATCTTTGTCACCACCGAACACCCGACGACCGCGGGCAGCAAGATCCTCGAGGGCTACCGCAGCCCCTTCGACGCCACCGTGGTCGCCAACCTTGCCCGCGCCGGCGTGGTGTCCCTGGGCAAGCTGAACTGCGACGAGTTCGCCATGGGTTCGGCCAACGAGAACAGCGCCTACGGCAAGGCCCACAACCCCTGGGACACGACGCGCGTGCCCGGTGGCTCCTCGGGCGGCAGCGCGGCGGCGGTGGCCGCGCGCCTGCTGCCGGCCGCCACCGGCACCGACACTGGCGGCTCGATCCGCCAGCCAGCCAGCTTCTGCGGCATCACCGGCATCAAGCCGACCTACGGCCGCTGCTCGCGCTACGGGATGATCGCCTTCGCCTCCTCGCTGGACCAGGCCGGCCCGATGGCCCGCTCGGCCGAGGACTGCGCGCTGCTTCTACAGGCCATGGCCGGCTTCGACGAGCGCGACGCCACCAGCCTGCAGCAACCCGTGCCCGACTGGCGGGCGCAGATGCTCAGGCAGGAAGGCAGCCAGCCGCTGAAGGGTCTTCGCATCGGTCTGCCCGACGAGTTCTTCCCGCAGCAACTGGACGCGGACGTGAATGCCGCCGTGCGCGCCGGCCTGGCCGCGCTGCAAGCGCTCGGCGCCGAACTGGTGCCGGTGCAACTGCCGCGCACCGAGCTGGCCATCCCGGTCTACTACCTGATCGCCCCGGCCGAGGCCAGCAGCAACCTGAGCCGCTTCGACGGCGTGCGCTACGGCGCCCGCTGCGAGGACCCGAAGGACCTGCTGGATCTCTACCAGCGCACGCGCACCGAGCGCTTCGGCGCCGAGGTGCAGCGGCGCATCCTGATCGGCACCTATGTGCTCTCGCACGGTTATTACGACGCCTACTACCTGCAGGCGCAGAAGCTGCGCCGCATGATTGCCGACGACTTCCAGGCTGCCTTCAAGGGCTGCGACCTGATCGCCGGCCCGGTGGCTCCCACGGTGGCCTGGTCCATCGGCGCACAGGACGACGACCCGGTCAAGGCCTACCTGGCCGACATCTTCACGCTGCCCGGCAGCCTGGCTGGCCTGCCCGGCATGAGCGTGCCGGTGGGCTTCGGCGCGAACGGCATGCTGGACCCGGTAACGGGCAAGCCTGGCGGCATGCCCGTGGGCCTGCAACTGCTCGGCAACTATTTCGACGAAGGGCGGCTGCTGCACACCGCCCATGCGCTGCAACAGGCGACGGACTGGCATCGCGCCGCTCCGCAGGGTGTTTGAGATGACGGCACAACTTGTCCGCGGCTACGAGGTGGTGATCGGCCTCGAGAACCATGTCCAGCTCTCCACGCAGAGCAAGATCTTCAGTGGCAGCTCCACCGCCTTCGGCGCCGCGCCGAACACGCAAGCGAGCGCCGTCGACCTGGCCCTGCCCGGCACGCTGCCGGTGCTCAACCGCGGTGCGGTGGAGCGCGCCATCCGCTTCGGCCTGGCGGTTGGCGCCAAGGTGGCGCCGCTGTCCATCTTTGCGCGTAAGAACTACTTCTACCCCGACCTGCCCAAGGGCTACCAGATCAGCCAGTACGAGATCCCGGTGGTGCAGGGCGGCTCGGTGAGCTTCTTCGTGAACGGCCAGAAGAAGACCGTGAACCTCACCCGCGCCCATCTGGAGGAAGACGCGGGCAAGAGCCTGCACGAGGACTTCCACGGCATGAGCGGCATCGACCTGAACCGCGCCGGCACGCCGCTCTTGGAGATCGTTTCCGAGCCCGAACTGCGTTCGGCTGCCGAGGCCTGCGAGTACGCCAAGACCCTGCACGCGCTGGTGATGTGGCTGGGCATCTGCGACGGCAACATGCAGGAGGGCAGCTTCCGCTGCGACGTGAACGTCAGCGTGCGCAAGCCCGGCGAGCCCTTCGGCACGCGGCGCGAGATCAAGAATCTGAACAGCTTCAAGTTCCTCATCCAGGCGGTGAACTTCGAGGTCAACTGGCAGATCGACCGGCTCGAAGACGGCTTGAGCATCCAGCAGGCCACGGTGCTGTTCAACCCGGACACCGGCGAGACCCGCGCCATGCGCAGCAAGGAAGACGCGGCCGACTACCGCTACTTCCCCGACCCCGACCTGCCGCCGCTGATGATCGGCGCCGACTGGGTGGAGCGCGTGAAGGCCGAGCTGCCGGAGCTGCCCGCCGTGATGGCCACGCGTTTCGTGCAGCAGGACGGCCTGCCCGAGTACGACGCGCAGATGATGACCACGAGCCTGGCCACCGCGCGCTACTACGAGGCGGCGCGCAGCGCCTGCGGCCAAGCCAAGCTCGTGGCCAACTGGATGATGGGCGAGGTGTCCCGACGGCTCAATGCCGAGGAGAAGGACATCGAGCAGGCGCCCGTAGGCCCTGTGTTGCTCGCGGCGTTGATCCAGCGCATCCAGGACGGCACCATCTCCAACAACGCGGCGCGCCAGGTGTTCGACGCGCTGTGGGCAGGCGAAGGGGCCGACGTGGACGCCCTCATCGAGGCCAAGGGCCTCAGGCAGATGAGCGACACCGGCGAGCTGGAGCGCATCCTCGACGAGGTGCTGGCCGCCAACGCCAAGTCGGTCGAGGAATTCCGCGCCGGCAAGGACAAGGCCTTCAACGCCCTGGTGGGTCAGGCCATGAAGGCGACCAAGGGCAAGGCCAACCCGGGCCTCGTCAACGAGATGCTGCGGAAGAAGCTCGGGGGCTGACGGCGGCCGCGGCGGCGGGCGCTTCTTCCTTGCCGCTGGGCGGCGCGCCCAGCGAACCGGGCGGCGCACCGGCCCAGAGCTTCTTCAGCCGCGCCAGCTCGACGTCGAAGCGGCGGTTGACGCGCGCCTGCTCGTCGGCCTGCTGGCTGATGAAGAGCTTCTGCGCTTCGGCGGCGGCCTGGTTGGCGTCGAGCGCCTGCTTCAGCTTGGGCGGCAGCAGCTTGCCCTTGTAGAACTCGGCCTCGTCATCCAGGGTCTTTCGATCCTTGGCGAGTTCGCGCAGGCGCTGCTCGCTGGCCTCGGTGGCACCCAGGATGTCGTCCAGCGCCGTGCGTCGGGCAGCGTCGTGCTGAAGCTGGCGCGGGTAGCGCGCGAGCAGGTTGCGGTCGTGCCGCGCGGCATCGCGGCGCGCTGCTTCGGCAGCGGCCTGTTCGCGCGCCCGAACTTCCGCCGCCGCGCGCTCTTCGGGCGACATGGCCGGTGGCAGCACGCCCTGCGTGGACCCGTCCTTGCGCAACATGCGTTGTTCGCGGGTCAGGCACTCGGGAATCGGGCGGTCGGAGGTGAGGCGGCGGCCGTCGGGGGCGGTGCACGAAAAGATCTTCGGCGCCGCGGGTGTCTGCGCCAGCGCGACGCCCGCCTGCTGAATGCCCAGCAGACCCAGCAGCAGGGGAGCCGAGAAGCGCCTCACGCGGTCACCCCGTAGCGGGCCCGGTAGGCGTGGACCGCGTCGGCATGCGCCTGTGCGGCCGGCGCATCGCGCACGAAATCCATCAGGTCGGCCAGGGTGGCGATGGCGTGCACGGCCAGGCCTTGCTCGCGCTGCACCTGCTGAACGGCGGACTCGTCCAGATCGCGGTCGCCGTCGCGCCCCTTCTCCTGGCGGTCCAGCGCGATGGCCACGGCCACCGGCGTGCCGCCCGCAGCGCGGATCATGGCGATGCTCTCGCGCACCGAGGTGCCGGCGCTGATCACGTCATCAATGATCAGCACCCGCTGCCCGGCCAACGGTGCGCCCACCAGCACCCCGCCTTCGCCGTGGTCCTTCGCTTCCTTGCGGTTGTAGGCGTAGGGCTTGTTGTGCCCGGCGCGCGCCAACTGCATGGCCAGCGCGGCGGCCAGGGTGATGCCCTTGTAGGCTGGGCCGAACACCAGGTCGAACGTGCCGATGTGCGGCAACAGGCGTTCGCAATAGGCCTGACTCAGGCGCTCCAGCTTGGCGCCGTCATCGAACAAACCGGCATTGAAGAAGTACGGACTGAGCCGGCCGGCCTTGGTCTTGAACTCGCCAAAGCGCAGCACACCGGACTGCAGGGCGAAGGCAATGAAGTGCTGGGCGAGAGGGTCGGCGGCCATTGGCGGCGATTCTAGGGACGCGCCTTCCGCACCTCTGCACCGGTGGCGAGTGACCGTCCGGTGACAAACCCGAGCCCGGTTGTTGTGCGGCCGCATCGTCCGTTCGCATTTGAGGGTTCACCCGGGAGGGTGCGAATGACTTCGCGTCAAGAATTCCCCGACGTTTTTGACCGAAAGGTAAAAGTGAAGCCCTCCTCCATCCGTTTGCACGCCGTCGCCCTGGCGCTGTCCGCCGCCTTTCCCGCCGCCCAGGCACAGAGCGAACCCAAGAAGGACAGCCAGCAGCTCGAGCAGGTGATCGTCACCGGTGCCCGCCGCGTGGAGAACCTGAAGGACGTGCCCATCGCCATCTCGGCCATGAAGACCGAGGCCATCGAGACCGTGAGCGTCGGGGGCGCGGACATCCGCGCCATCTCGGGCCGTGTGCCCAGCCTGAACGTGGAGTCGGACTTCGGCCGCAGCTTCCCGCGCTTTTACGTGCGTGGCCTCGGCAACACCGACTTCGACTTGAACGCCTCGCAGCCCGTCGGCCTGGTGTTCGACGACATCGTGCAGGAGAACCCCATCCTGAAGGGTTTCCCGCTCTTTGACATCGACCAGGTGGAATTGCTGCGCGGTCCGCAGGGCACGCTGTTCGGTCGCAACTCGCCGGCCGGGGTCATGAAGTTCGACTCGGCCAAGCCGGGCAAGCGCTTCGAGGGCTACGCCAGCATCGGTCTGGGCCGCTGGAGTGCCGTCAACCTGGAGACCGCCGTCAACGTGCCGATGGGCGACTGGCAGCTGCGCGCCTCGGGCATGTGGCAGCGCCAGGACGATCGCGTGAAGAACCCGCTGGCCAGCGCCACCAACACCGCCACCAGCGACCTCGAGGGCTACAGCGACAAGGCGGCGCGCGTGCAGCTGGCCTACAAGAACGGTGGGTTCAACGCGCTGTTCAAGCTGCAGGGCCGCGATTACAACGGCCATGCCACCACCTTCCGTGCCAACATCATGAGGCGCGGCACCAATGAGCTGGTGGACGGCTTCAATGCCGCCAACTACCCGACCGACGGTTTCAACTTCCAGCAGCTGAAGTCCACCGCCTTGAGTGCCCGCCTGCGCTGGGACTTCGACAGCGTGTCCCTGCACTCCATCACCGGCTATGACAAGGCCGACTACTTCAGCCGCGGCGATGTCGACGGAGGCTTTGGCAGCCGCTTCGGCAACATCCCGGACGGACCAAGCTATCCGGGGCAGCCGGCACTCGTGCCTTTCGACGCCCAGACCGCCGACGGCATCCCCAAGCTCACGCAGCTGACGCAGGAGTTCCGCCTGCAGTCGACCACGCAGGACCCCATGCAGTGGATCGTGGGTGCCTACTTCTTCAAGGAAGACCTGCAGGTCGACAGCTTCAACTACGACAGTTTCGCCGTCGGAGACCCGCAGAACGGCTACGCGGTGCAGCACCAGAACGCCAAGAGCTGGGCGCTGTTCGGCAACGTGAACTTCGCGCTCAGCCAAGACCTGAAGCTACGCGCTGGCATGCGCTACACCAACGACAAGAAGGACTTCGTGGCCTCGCGCACGCAGCATCCCTTCCTGCCGAACATTGCGCCGGTGCGCACCAATCCGAGCTCCACCAACTTCAGCTGGGACCTGGGCGCCAACTACAGCCTGGACAAGGCCACTTCGCTGTTCGGCCGCGTCGCCACCGGCTATCGCGCGCCGTCCGTTCAAGGCCGCGTGCTCTTCTTCGACGCCGGCGCCGTGCCGGCCGGCACCTCGCCGATCTCGGTGGCCAAGTCGGAGAAGGTCCTGTCGGTCGAAGGCGGCTTCAAGGCCGACCTGATGAACAACCGCGCGCGCGTCACCGGCACGGTGTTCAGCTACCAGGTGAAGGACCTGCAACTGACGGCCGGTAGCGGCGAGATCAACCAGAACCGCCTGGTCAACGCCGACAAGGCGGTCGGCCGTGGCTTCGAGCTCGACGCGCAGGCCATCCTCAGCGAGAACTGGCGCACCACCCTGGGTCTTTCGTACAACCAGACCGAGATCAAGGACAAGAACCTGTACGTCAGCCCCTGCGGCAACCGCAATTTCCCGTTCCTGCAGGCCAATACGGGCTGCACGGTGCTGGACCCGGACGGCCCGAACGGCACGGTGTCGATCAATGGCAATGACCTGCCGCGCGCGCCCAAGGTGGTGTGGAACTGGACGCTGAAGTACACCCGCCCGGTGGGCAACGGTGAGTTCTATGCGCTGACCGACTGGGCGTTCAAGGACAAGTACAACATGTTCCTCTACGAGGCCGTCGAGTACCGCGCCAAGTCGATGCTGGAGGGCGGCCTGCGCGCCGGCTACAGCTGGGACAACATGGAAGTGTCGGTCTACGGCCGCAACATCACCAACCGCCAGCAGGCCATCGCCGCGATCGACTTCAACAACCTCACCGGCATCATCAACGAGCCGCGCTCCTACGGCGTGACCTTCCGCGCCACGTTCTGACCGCTGGCTCCGCACAGGAGCGGACACGCTCTAAAGTCGCGGCTATCCGCAGCCCAGAGCCCGCCTCGGCGGGCTCTTTTCTTGTCCGAACGATGCGCTTCGTCACCGCCAACCTCAACGGCATCCGCTCTGCAGCCAGCAAGGGCTTCTTCGACTGGCTCAAGCATCAGAAGGCCGATGCCGTGGGCGTGCAGGAGGTGAAGGCGCAGGCCGATGTGGTGGACGGCCAGTTCGACGCCTGCGGCAAGCTGACCGGGCACTTCCACTACGCCGAGAAGAAGGGCTATTCCGGCGTCGGGCTCTACACGCGGGAGACACCCTCCGATGTGCTGATCGGCTACGGCTCTCGCGAGTTCGACACCGAAGGGCGCTGGGTGGAGAAGCGCTTCGACAAGCCAGGGCGCAAGCTCAGCCTGATCAGCTGCTACTTCCCCAGTGGCAGTTCGGGCGAGGAGCGGCAAGCCGCCAAGTTCCGCTTCCTGGCCGAGATGGCGCCGCATCTGCAGAAGCTGAAGACCGAGCGCGAGTTCATCCTGGTCGGCGACGTGAACATCGCCCACAAGCCGATCGACCTGAAGAACTGGAAGGGCAACCAGAAGAACAGCGGCTTCCTGCCCGAGGAGCGCGCCTGGCTGGACACCCTGTTCGGCGACATGGGCCTGGTGGATGTGTTCCGCACGCTCAACGACAAGGAAGAGCAATACACCTGGTGGAGCCAGCGTGGCCAGGCTTGGGCGAAGAACGTGGGCTGGCGCTTGGACTACCAGATCGCCACGCCGGGCCTGGCGGCCCTGGCGCGCAAAGAGCGCATCCACCTGGAGCCGCGCTTCAGCGACCACGCCCCGCTGCTCATCGACTACGGCTTTTCGCTGTAACCGAATGGGTGACACGCGCGAATCAGCCGACCAGGAGGCCTGGGAGCGGGCCGTGCGCGACGCCTGGCTTCGCGCGCAGGCCGGCGACGAGGCCGCTTACCGACAGGCGCTCTCCCAACTTGCGCAGCGCCTGCGCGGCTTTTTCCGGCGCCGCTTGGGGGACGCCGGCGACGACACGGAGGATTTGGTGCAGGAAACGCTGATGGCCTTGCATGTGCATCGCGCCAGTTACGACCCATCGCTGCCCGTCGGCGCCTGGGCGACGGCCATCGCGCGGCACAAGCTGGTGGACCGCTGGCGCCGGCAAGGCGCGCGGGGCGGCGCGCACCAGGCCATCGACGACGTCGCCGAGTTCGACCTGCCCAGCACCGAGCCCGAAGGCGGCACGCGCCTGGACCTGCAGCGCCTGCTGGACCGCCTGCCCGAAGCGCAGCGCCGCGCCATCCTGCTGACCAAGGTGGAGGGCCTGAGTGGCGCCGAGGCGGCGGCCGAGGTCGGCGTGAGCGAGTCGGCCATCAAGGTGCAGGTGCACCGGGGGCTGAAGAAGTTGAGCGAATGGGTGCGCGGAGGCGCGCGATGAAGACGTACGAATTGATCGATTGGTTGGCCAGAGGCGCCGGCCCCACCGAGTCCGACCCGGCGCTGCGCCGGCTGGCGCCGCTGCTGCTCGGCGGCATCGCGTTAGCCGCGCTGCTGGCCTTGAGCAGTCACGAGGCGGTTCTGACATCCCTGTGGGCTGAACCGGCCTACTGGTTCAAGTTGGGCCTGGCGGCCGCCGCGACCTTGCTGGGCCTGGGCTTCGCGCTCGCGCTGGGACGCCCGCTGACCGCGGCTCATCGCCTGCGTGCACCGCGCCGAACGCTCGGCCTGGGGCTGGGGCTGGTTTTCGGCATCGGCGCCGTGGGCCTGTTGCTGGCGCCTCCAGGGCAGCTGCCGCAAGTCTGGCTGGGTCATTCGTGGTGGTACTGCCCCTTGGCCGTGCTGGGTTGCGCGATGCCCGCCTTGGCGATGGGCCTGTGGGTCTTGCGCGGCTTGGGGCCGACGCGGCTGCGCGCAGCCGGTGCGGCGGCCGGCCTGCTGGCCGGTGGCTGTGGAGCACTGGGCTATGCGCTGGTGTGCAACGAGATCTCGCTGGCTTTCGTGGCCACCTGGTACGTGCTGGGCATTGCGGCGGTGAGTGGCCTGGGTGCGCTGCTCGGGCCGCGGCTGCTGCGCTGGTAGCGGTTTCAAGGCGGTGACCGCGCGCACAATGCGCGCCCCATGCCTGCGGCCCCGTCCCCCAAGCTCTGGCCGCTGCTCTGGCCGCTGACCCTCGAGCTGTTGCTCGGCATGCTGGTGGGCCTGGCCGCCACGCTGCTGGCGGCGCGCGTGTCAGACCCGGCCGCTGCGGCCTTCGCGCTGGCCAACCACATCTCCTTCACGCTGTTCCTGCTCTTCCGCGTGGTCGGTGCAGGCATCGGCGTGGTGCTCACCCAGGCCCTGGGCGCGCGCCAGCGCGAAGCCGCGGACGGTCTGGCGCTGGCTTGCCTGGGCGCGAGCACGCGCATCGGCAGCTTCTGCGCTGTGCTGGTGTTGCTGGGGGCCGAACCCTTGCTGCGCTTGATGAAGGCGCCTCCCGAGGCGCTGCCGCTGGCGCTGCCGCTCCTGCAGTGCCTGGCGCCCGCGCTGCTGCTCGACGCCTGGAACGCCAGCATGGCCAGCGTGATGCGTGCCCATCTGCGCGCTCGCGACGCCTTGATGGTGCTGGTGGCCATGAACGCCTTGCAGCTGCTGCTGGCCCTGCTGCTGATGCCGCGCCTGGGCCTGATCGGCTTCGCGCTCGCCGTGCTGGCCCGCCGGCTGCTGGCGCTGGCTCTGCATCTGCTGCTGTGGCGCGTGCGCCTGGGGCTGCAGCCGCGCGCCGCCGACTGGTGGGCCTGGCGGCGCGAGCCTGTCGCGGCCATGATGCACTTCGGTCTGCCCGGCGCGGCCGAGAACCTCGCCTGGCGCCTGTCCTTCATGGTCAGCGTGGCGGTGGTGGCGGCCATGGGCACGCGCGAACTGGCGGCCCACGCCTACGCCTTCCAGGTGCTGCACTTCCTGCTCATCGCCAGCCTGGCCATCGGTCTGTCGATGGAAATCGTCATCGGCCATCTGGTTGGCGCCGGCCGCCTGCATGAAGCCGACCAGCAGCTGCGTCGCGCCATGCGCCTGGCCTTTCTGAGCGCCGGCGGCTTGTCGCTGGCAGCCGCACTCGTCGCGCCCTGGTTGATGCGTGCGTTCACGCAGGACGCGGCCATCGTGGCGCTGGGCGCGCAGGTGCTGTGGCTGGCGGTGCTGCTGGAACCGGGCCGGGCGTTCAACCTCGTGGTCATCAATGCGCTGCGCGCTGCGGGCGATGCCCGCTACCCGCTGTACGTCGGCATCGGTTCGCAGGCGCTGGTGCTGGCCGGCGGCAGCTGGCTGCTTGGCAGCTGGTGGGGCCTGTTCGGCGTGTTCGTGGCCTACGTGCTGGACGAGTGGATCCGCGGCTTGTTGATGTGGCGCCGCTGGCTGCGCCGTGACTGGCTGACCCATGCACGTGCCGCTCGTCGACGCGTGCGCGCCTTGCAGAGAGGAACCTGATAGACATGCGAACCCGTCGAATGCTGAGGGTCGGGCTGGCGCTGCTGCTGGTGCTGGCGTCGGTGCTGCCGGCGGCCCGGGGGCAGACCACCGAGCCCACCCGCTTCACCGTGCAGGAGCTGGCGCCGGGCGTCTTTGCCGTGCTCGACCGCGAGGGGCGCGCCGGCGCCAACGCAGGTTTCGTGATCGGCGCCGATGCGGTCGCGGTGATCGACAGCTTCTTCCACGAGGACGCCGCGCGCGAACTGTTGGCCCACATCCGCACGCAAACGGCGCGGCCCATTCGCTATCTCATCAACACGCACCACCACATCGACCATGTGGCCGGCAACGCCGTGTTCGTGAAGGCCGGCGCACAGCTGGTGGCGCATGCGCGCGTGGCCGACTGGCAGCGCAGCGAGAACCTGCGCCTGCTCGGCCCGCGCCTGACGCCGGCGCTGCGCGAGCGCATCGGGCAACTGCCGGAACCGCAGCTGCTCGTGCAGGCGGCGATGTCGCTGGATCTCGGCGGCGGCCGTCAGTTGCTGCTTCGGCACTGGCCGGGTCATACCGGAGGCGATCTGGTGGTCCAGGTGTCGGACGCCCCGGTGCGCTTCCTGGGCGACCTGCTCTGGCAGGCCGCCATTCCGAACCTGGTCGATGCCATGCCTGCCGCTTGGCGCGCCACCTTGGCGTCGCTGGCCGCTGAGTCCAGCCCAGCGCTTTGGTACGTGCCGGGGCACGGCGCACCGGCGCGCGCCCAGGCGCTGCTCGATCTGGCTGACTACCTGGCGGCGCTGGAACAGGCGGTTCGAGAGGCAGGCGCGGACGCTGAGCGCGCAGTGGCGCAACTGAAACCTCGCTTTGGCCACTGGGCCTTCTTTCGCGGCCTGGCGCCGGCCAATGTGCGGGACCAGCAAGCCGAGCTGGAGGGTCGCAAGCGCGTGCCCGGCGACCCAGGCCCGACCAGTCCCTGAAGCGTTCAGCCCGGCATCACGCGGTTGCGGCCTTCGGCCTTGGCCAGGTACAGCGCGGTGTCGGCGCGCGCCAGCAACTGCGCCGGTTCCGTGTCCTCGGGCCGCGCGGTGGCCAAGCCGATGGAGATGGTCATGCGCATGGCCTCGCCTTGCGCGTCGAGGCCAAAGCACAGGTCGGCCTTGCGCAGACGTTCGGCGGTCTGCCGCGCTTCTTCGGGGTGCACGCCACTTTGCACCACACAGAACTCCTCGCCACCGATGCGCGCCGAGAGGTCATAGGGCCGCAGGTGCTGGCGCAGTACCTGACCGAGATGGCGCAGCGCGGCGTCGCCGGCCGCGTGCCCATGGAGATCGTTGATGCGCTTGAAGTGGTCGATGTCGATCAGCAGCAGCGCCAACGGCTGGCTCAGACGTCGGTGGCGCTCCCACTCCAGCTGCAGGGCAGGGTCGAATCCGCGCCGATTGAGCAGGCCGGTCAGCGCGTCCGTCGAGGCCTGCTCGTTCAGCTCCTCCAGCAGGTCGCCGGCATGCAGGGCCAGGAAGCCAAAGGCCAACGCGATGGCAGCGAAGCTGTTCAGCATGATGGCCACCACATGCGCCTGGCTCGCCGCATGCAGGCTGGTCACGCCACCGGCGTCGGTCAGGGTCATGACGATGCGCGTGACGCCGATGCCGGCATGCAGCAGGTGGGCAATCACCGGCAGGGCCAGCACCGTCCAGCCCAGGCGATGGCGCTGTTGCCACAGGAGGTGCGCTGAAGCCAGCGAGAGCGCCGCCAGCGTGCTGTTGAAGGCGTGGACCCGCGAGGGGTAGTGGTCGAGGCCGTAGGTCAGCCACAGGAAGGCGATCAACTGCACCACGACCAAGGCGCCCATGCCGCGCGGGGCCTTGGAGAGCCGGAACAGGCGCTGGTAACCGCTGAGCGTGAACAGCAGGTTGCCGAGCAACAACATGTTGGCCAGCACGACTGTGAGCAGGTCGGGCGCCGAGCCGCGCACCGCGAACAACACCATGCCCACGAAGGTGCTCGCCAGGGCCGCCGTCCAGTGCCACAGGTAGTCGCGCCGTTCGCGGTAAGCCAGCAGGCCGATGCCCACCGTCATCGCCACGGTCAGCAGACCGGCGAAGAACAGCACGGTGGGCAGGTGAAGCGTCATTCCAGCAGCGGAGCCAAGGCGCGGCGGGCCTCGGATTCGGAAAGTCCGCAGCGGCGCGCCCAGTCCTGCAACTGATCCTCACCGATGCGTCCGACGTTGAAGTAGCGCGCTTGCGGGTGGCCCAGGTAGAAGCCGCTCACGCTGGAGGCCGGGTGCATGGCGTGCGACTCGGTCAGGCTCAGGCCGAAGCCTGGCGCGTGCAGGGCCTTGAGCAGGTCGCGCTTCACCAGGTGGTCCGGGCAGGCCGGGTAGCCGGGCGCCGGGCGGATGCCCCGGTACTGCTCGGCAATCAGCGCCTCGTTGCTCAGCTGCTCGCCCTCGGCGTAGCCCCAGAACTCGGTGCGCACGCGCTGGTGCAGGCGCTCGGCAAAGGCCTCGGCGAGGCGGTCGGCCAGGGCCTTGAGCAGGATGGCCGAGTAGTCGTCGTGGCGGGCCAGGAACTCGGCCTCCTTGGCCTCCACGCCGTGGATGGTGACGGCGAACAGGCCGGCATGGTCACGCGGCACGCCCTGCTGCAGTGGCGCGACGAAGTCAGCCAGGCAGCGGTTCGGCCGACGCTGGCCATCGATGACCGGGCGTTCGCTCTGCACGCGCAGGCCATGCCAGGTGAAGAGCGGCTGGCCATGCTCGTCGAAGAAGGCGATGTCGTCGTCGTTCGTCTGACCGGCGGGGTAGAGCGCGAAGGCGCCGTCGGCGCGCAGCCAGCGGCCGGCCACCAGGCGCTCCAACATGGATTGGGCGTCGGCAAAGAGCTGCGTGGCCTGCGCGCCCACCACCGCGTCGCTGAGGATGGCCGGGTAGGGGCCAGCCAGATCCCAGGTCTGGAAGAAGGGCGTCCAGTCGATGCAGGCCACCAGCTCCTGCAGCGGGTAGTTCTCCAGCCGGCGCAAGCCCAGAACGCGCGGGGTCTGCAGATGGTTGAAGTCGATCAGGGCCTTGTTCTGGCGCGCCTGGCTCAGGCTCACCAGCGCTGTCTGCTTCTTGTTGGCATGCAGGTTGCGGACCCTTTGGTAGTCGGCCTGCACCTCGGCCAGGTAGGCACCGCGCCGCTCCGGGCTGAGCAGTTCACCGACCACGCCGACGCTGCGCGAGGCATCCGGCACGTAGAGCACCGGGCCGTCGTACTTGGGGGCGATCTTCACCGCCGTGTGCACCCGGCTGGTGGTGGCGCCGCCAATCAGGAGGGGCGTGCCGCGGTCGCGGAAGTGAGGGTCGGCCTGCATCTCGGCGGCCACATGCTGCATCTCCTCCAGGCTCGGCGTGATCAGGCCCGAGAGGCCGACGATGTCCGCCCCTTCCGCCTTGGCGCGCGCCAGGATCTCATGGGCCGGCACCATCACGCCCATGTTGATCACCTCGTAGTTGTTGCACTGCAGAACCACGGTCACGATGTTCTTGCCGATGTCGTGCACATCACCCTTCACGGTGGCGATGACGATCTTGCCCTTGGCCCGGACGTCGGCACCGGCCGCCTGCAGCTGGCGCTTCTCCTCCTCGATGTAGGGAACCAGATGGGCCACCGCCTGCTTCATCACGCGAGCGCTCTTCACCACCTGGGGCAGGAACATCTTGCCGGCGCCGAACAGGTCGCCGACCACATTCATGCCGGCCATCAAGGGGCCTTCGATCACATGCAGCGGCCGTCCGCCTGAGGCCTTCACCGCCTGCCAGGCCTCCTCCGTGTCGCTGTCGATGAAGTCGGTGATGCCATGCACCAGCGCGTGCTTGAGCCGCTCCTGCACATCCCCGGCGCGCCAGGCCAGCTTGGCGCTGTCGTCCTTGGCCAGACCCTTCACGGCATCGGCCACCTCCAGCAGGCGCTCGGTGGCATCGGGGCGGCGGTTCAGCACCACGTCCTCGACGCGCTCGCGCAGGTCGGGCGCGATCTCGTCGTACACGCCGACCATGCCGGCGTTGACGATGCCCATGTCCATGCCGGCCTTGATGGCGTGGTACAGGAACACGGTGTGGATGGCCTCGCGCACCGGCTCGTTGCCGCGGAAGCTGAAGCTCACATTGCTCACGCCACCGCTGACCTTGGCACCGGGCAGGTTCGCCTTGATCCAGCGCGTCGCCTCGATGAAGTCCACCGCGTAGTTGGCGTGCTCCTCGATGCCGGTGGCGATGGCAAAGATGTTGGGGTCGAAGATGATGTCCTCAGGCGGAAAGCCGATGCCTGTGAGCAGGTCATAGGCGCGCTGGCAGATGTCCTTCCTGCGCTGCAAGGTGTCGGCCTGGCCCTGCTCGTCGAAGGCCATCACCACCGCGGCGGCACCGTAGCGCTTCACGAGCTTGGCCTGGCGCAGGAACTCCGCCTCGCCTTCCTTGAGCGAGATGCTGTTGACGATGCCCTTGCCCTGCAGGCAGCGCAGGCCGGCCTCGATGACCTCCCACTTGGACGAGTCCACCATCACCGGCACGCGGGCGATCTCCGGCTCGCTCATCGCCAGGTTCAGGAAGCGCACCATGGCGGCCTTGCTGTCCAGCATGGCCTCGTCCATGTTCACGTCGATGACCTGGGCGCCGGCCTCCACCTGCTGACGGGCCACGGCCAGCGCCTGCTCGTACTGCCCGGCCAGCACCATGCGCGCGAAGGCCTTGGAGCCGGTGACGTTGGTGCGCTCGCCGACGTTCACGAACAGGCTGCCGGGGCCTACGCTCATGGCTTCGAGGCCGGAGAGTCGCAGCGGCGGGGGCGAGGTTTGCATCTGGATACCCATCGGGCACAAATACCCGGGAAAAAGGGCACGGATTCTAGGAAGCCCCCTCTCCGGAGGCGGCGAAGCCTGCCGACAATGAGACATGCCCCCAGTCTCACGATCGCTCGCCACCCCCCAAGGGGGCGCTCAGCGGCTCCGGGCGGCCGGGCGCCGCTGATGGACCTGGTTCGACTCCCTCCCAACGCCCTGCGCCCGGGCCAGCGCCTGGCGTTCTCGCTGCGCGACGCCAGCGGGAAGCTGCTGTTTGCGAGCGGCTCGGTCTTGCCCGCCAGCGAGGCCGTGCGCGAATTGCTGGCGCGCGGCGCCTACACCCAGGCCTACGAGACCGAAAACTACCGGCGCGAGATGACCGAGCGCGCCAACGCGCTGGTGCACCAGAACGCCAGCCTCGGTGAGATCGCCCGGGTCCGCCCTGACTTCAGCACCGAGCGCGCCCGCCCCGTGGCCGAGGCCGGCGACGCCGCGCAATGGCAGGAGTTGCAGCTGCGCACCCACCAGCTGCTGCGCGAACCGCAGGCCGAGCACTTCCTGAGCCGCTTCGAGGCGCTGCGCCAGGAGGCGTTGGAGCGCCTGCAGCGCCATCCGGACCAGACCCTCATGCTGGCCGTGCACGACGCCAGCCAGGAGATCCAGCACTACACCGCCCGCCATGCCCTGCTGTGCATGGTGCTGGCGCAGCTGGCGGCCGAGCGGTTGGAGTGGCCGCACGCGGAGCAGGAGTCCCTGACCCGCGCCGCGCTGTCCATGAATCTGGCACTGGGGCTGCTGCAGGATCGCCTGACCCACCAACGAGAGGGCCTGAACGCGGACCAGCAGCGCCAACTGGCCGACCATGGCGACCGTGCCGCCGACCTGCTGATGCGGATGGGCGTGCACGACGCGAACTGGCTGCAGGCGGTGCGCCTGCACCACGATGCGGCGCCGGGGCCCTTGGGCGGCCGTGCCGTGGGCGAGCGCCTAGCCCGCCTGCTGATGCGCGTGGACCAGTTCGCGGCGCGCCTGTCTCCGCGCGTGGCGCGCAAGGCCCAGGCGGGCGCGCAGGCCTCACGAGCCATCTTCCTGGACGAGTTGCGCCAGCAGGACGAAGCCGGCGCAGCCCTCATCAAGGCCGTCGGCCTCTACCCGCCCGGCAGCTTCGTGCGTTTGGCCAGTGGCGAAGAGGGCATGGTCGTGCGCCGCGGGTCAGGCGCCACCGAGCCCCTGGTGGCCGCCTTGATCGGCAAGAGTGGCAATCCGCTCACCGAACCGGTGCCGCGCGACACCCGCCTGGCCAGCCAGGCGGTGACGCACAGCCTGGCACCGCACGAGTTGCGCCTGCGCGTCGCCATCGACAAGCTGGCGCGCCTGGCCGCGTGAACGGTTCGCCTGCGTGGCGGTTTCTTCGTGCCCTGCCTGCGTGAGGCCTGCGAATAAATGGCCGAACGACGGCATGATCGACCCATGAGGTGGATCCGCGCCCTTTGCCTGCTGGCCCTGCTGCTGCCGAACCTGGCCATGGCCGAGCGCTGGCGCCTGGGCACCGTTGAGCTGCCGCCCTCGATCAGCGCCCATGCCGTGCAACAGGGCTACTACGCGGTGCTGCTTCGGCGGGTGCTGCAGGAGATCGGCGCCCAGGCCGAGTTCGTCTTCCTGCCAACTCAGCGCGCGTACCAGATGGCGCTGGAAGGTCAGCTCGACGGCGCGTTCCCCTACAAGCGCACCCTGGAGCGGGAGCGCTTTTTCTGGTTCAGCGAGCCCTTCTTCATGGCCAAGGTGCAGGTCTTCCTGCGCGCCAGCGACGGCTGGGACCCCGGGGGCATCCGCGATCTGCGCAGCCAGATCGGCTGCACCCTGCAGGGCGCCCAGGCGCCAGCGGTCTTGCAGATCGAGATCGATGCCCAGCGCGTTCCCTTGGAGCGGGTCAGCCAGATCGAGGCCTGCTTCCGCATGCTGCAGGCTGGCCGGGTGCGTTTCGTGATTGCCGGCCAGAACACGGGTTGGGCGGCTGCCCAGGCGCTGCGCGCCGAAGGGCCGCGCCTGCGTGCCGCGCACTTCGTGCTCGCCGAAGAGCCGGTGCACCTGGCGCTGAGCCGGCGGGTGCCAGCCAGTAGCGAGCGCCTTCGTGCCTTCAACCAGGCGCTTCGCAAGCTGCGCGCGCAAGGGGTGTTGCAGCAGCTGGAGGCGGCCCATGTGCCGCCGCCACCGCCGCTGGAGTGATCAGGCCTCGGCCTCGGCCTCGGCCAGCAGGGTGCTGAACAGCGCGTTGGGCCGCGGCTGGTAGCGCCCCACCTGCCGGGCGATCTCCGCCACGTGCTCGGGCGTGGTGCCGCAGCAGCCGCCGGCGATGTTCAAGAGCCCGCGCTGCGCGAACTCGCCCACCAGGCGGCCGGTGATCTCCGGCGTCTCATCGAAGCCGGTGTCGCTCATCGGATTGGGCAGGCCGGCGTTCGGGTAGCAGGAGATCGGCGTGTCGCCCGCGGCCTGCGCCAGCTCTTCCAGGAAGGGGCGCATCAGGCTGGCGCCGAGTGCGCAGTTCAGCCCGACGGCGATCGGGTGCGCGTGACGCACCGAGTGCCAGAAGGCGCTCACCGTCTGGCCGGAGAGCACGCGGCCCGAGGCGTCGGTGACGGTGCCGGAGATGATCACCGGCAGACGCTCGCCGGTTTCCTCCATCAGCTCGTCCAGCGCGAACAAGGCGGCCTTGGCGTTGAGGGTGTCGAAGATGGTTTCGACGAGGAAGAGGTCGCAGCCCCCGTCCAGCAGACCCCGCGCCTGCTCCAGGTAGGCGGCGCGCAGCTGCTCGAAGTCGACATTGCGCGCGCCGGGGTCGTTCACGTCCGGGCTGATGGAGGCGGTGCGCGGCGTGGGGCCGAGGGCGCCGGCGGCGAAGCGGGGTTTTTCGGGCGTGCTGAAGCGCTCGCACGCGGCCTTGGCCAGGCGCGCGGCGGCCACGTTCATCTCGTAGGCCAGCTCGGGCATCGCGTAGTCCTCCTGCGCGATCGAGGTGGCGCCGAAGGTATTGGTTTCGATGATGTCCGAGCCGGCGGCCAGGTACTGCTCGTGGATCTCGGTGATCACGTCCGGCCGCGTCAGCACCAGCAGGTCGTTGTTGCCCTTGAGATCCTTCGGGTGCCCGGCGAAGCGCTCGGCGCGGAAGTCGGCCTCGCCCAGCTTGTAGCGCTGGATCATGGTGCCCATGGCGCCGTCGAGCACGAGGATGCGCTGCGTCATCAGGGGCAGCAGGTCGGCGGCGCGGGTGTAGGCGTGGGCGTTCATCATGGCGTGCATTGTCGGAGCTCCTGCCCGTCCAGCCTCCGCACCGGTCCCTTGGGGGCTGGATCCTGGGGTTGCGCCCCGCGATGCAACAAATGAAACCCAGGGCCGGCCGAACAGCAGCGCCGCTGAAACAAGCGCTGACCAAAGTGCGATCCATGCCCCAGCAGGGGCGCACTCCCAGGATCGCCCATGTTCCCCGCGCTGCACACCACCCCCCTGGCCCGTCCCCTGGCTGACGACTTCGACTCGCAAGTGCTGCAGTTGCATCGATTGGCCCGTGCGGTGGCAGGCAAGACGCCCGGCGTGCGTGCCGCCCTGCAGCATTGGCTGGACGGCCTGCAAGGCGCCCAAGACCCACGACACGTGGGCCTCTATGTGTTCGGTGCGGCGCTGGCACAACGCCTGGCCGGCCAGACCGCCGCCCAGGCGAACCTGTACCTCAGCCGCTTCGAGGTGCCGCAGATCGAACTGTTCAACCTGCTCGGCCGCGCCGTGCCCTTCGTCGGGCTGGCCACCCAGGTGTGCAACCAGGCCTTGCGGCAAGCGCTGTCCCAGCAGGCACATCCCGTGCTGATCGATGTCGGCATTGGCACCGGGCGTCAAGTCCTGCACCTGCTGCCGCAGCTCGCGGCGCAAGGCACGCGTTCGCTCACCGTGATTGGAATCGAGCCCAGCGGGTGGGCGCTGCAGGTCGCGCAGGCCGATCTCACGCGATGTGCCGAGTCGCTTGGCATTTCACTGCGCATGGTGCCCATCGAGGGCAGCGTGGAGGCGCTTGACGCCACTGCCTGGCGCGCCATCCGCACCGCCTGCGCAGGCACGCAGCCGGTGGTGAACGCCTCCTTCGCACTGCATCACATTGCCGACACACCGACGGCCGACGGACGCCAGCAGGTGCTGGCGCTGCTCCATGCACTCGAACCGGCCCTGTTGGTTCTGGCCGAACCCGACGTGGACCATCTCGAACCCGCGCTGTACGCGCGCTTCCGCAACTGCTGGGCGCACTTCAGCGCGGTCTTCGCCACCCTGGATCAACTGCCGCTGCGGCAGGCCGAGCGCGATGCGCTCAAAGTGGGCTTCTTCGGCCGGGAGATCGCCGACATCCTCGGACAACCTGAGGGCCAGCGCAGCGAGCGCCATGAATCGGCGGCCAGTTGGCTGCGCCGGCTCACCGCCGCCGGCTTCGATGTGCAGGTGGGCAACGCGCCCGCTGTCCTGCAGCAAGGCCCGGTGCGCCTGGTGCAGCGCGCCTACCACCTGTCCCTGGACGCTGGCGACGAGCCCGTCGTCGCCCTCTTCACCGCGCGTCCCCAGCACGCGCTGCAGTGAGGGGCGGGCGGAGCCCCCTTCCTCCGCGCCGCACCAAGGTGCAGTACGCGAGCCTTGGCATCCGCCGCCACGAGGGCGATGACGCTTCGCAGCGGTCTCGCAATCGCTCTTCCTTCACGCGAGAGCGCTGGTTGCTTTGCTGGTGGCAGGGGGCTCCAAGCTAGGCCTTCGGCGTTCGCTCGGCGTCCGGGTGTCGGCATGGGCGCGGGATTTCATCATGGCGCGCTCTGTCGGAGCTCGTGCCGCGCCTGCTTCAGCACCGAGCGCGCGGCGCTCAGGGCCAGGCCCGCCATCACCGCCGCCACCAGCAGATCCGGCCAGGCCGAGCCCGTGCCGAACACGCCCAGCGCCGCCGCCATCACCGCCAGGTTGCCGATCGCGTCGTTGCGGCTGCACAGCCAGACCGAGCGCATGTTGGCGTCGCCCTCGCGCCAGGCGTAGAGCATGGCCGCTACCGTGACGTTGGCCAGCAGCGCCAGCAGGCCCACCGCCCCCATGGTCAGCGGCTCGGGCACCCCGCCCGCCTGCAGCGACCACAGCGTGCGGCCGATCACGAACACGCCGAAGGCCGCCATGCACAGGCCCTTGAGCAGCGCCGCCCGCGCCCGCGCCGCTGCCGCCATGCCCAGCACCATCAGCGACACCCCGTAGTTCGCTGCGTCGCCGAAGAAGTCCACGGCATCCGCCAGCAGCGACACCGAACCCGCCGCCAGCCCGGCCAGCACCTCCACGCCGAACATCGCGGCGTTGATGAAGAGCGCCACCCACAGCACGCGGCGGTAGCGCGGGCTGGCGGCAGCGGTGGAAGCGGAACAAGCGGAATCGTGGCAGTGGGCGCTCATGGGGCTCGATTGGAAGCAAGATGGGCGCCATTGCAAACCCTGAAGCCGGTGCAAGGTCAAGCCCCCCCATGAAGATCGGCGAACTGGCGCACGCCACCGACACCCCCGCCCAGACCATCCGCTACTACGAGCGCGAAGGCCTGCTGCCCGCGCCGCCGCGCACGGACGCGAACTACCGGCGCTACGGCCCGGCGCAGGTGCAACGCCTGCGGCTCATCCGCCGCTGTCGCTCGCTGGACATGAACCTCGTGGAAATCCGCGCGCTGCTCGCCGTGCAGGACGCGAAGGGGCCGCAGTGCGGCGAGGTGAATGCCTTGCTCGACGCGCACCTGGGCCATGTCACGGCGCGCATTGCCGAGTTGCAGGCGCTCAAGAAGGAGCTGCAGGCCTTGCGCCGGCGCTGCACCGAGCCGGCGGCGGTGGACGCGTGCGGGATCCTGCAGGGCTTGGCAGAGGGCGACCCAGGCAGGGCGGGTGGCCGAAGGGGGCTATAGATTCAAGGCCTGAACCTGGGCGTCTCTGGGCGTCCTGCTGGGCGTTCTCCAGACCCTGGGCGTTCGCTTGGGGACTACCTGCTGCTCTACATCGCGAGCGACGAGAGTGCGACGGTCTATCTGCTGTCGATACGGCATCACTGGGAGCTGGGGTTCGGGTTTGCGCAGGCGCGACCTGGCGCTTTAGCGAGGCAGAGTGGATATCACTGCGGCATGAGACCAGGGAACGAGGGTCGTGGTCGGGGTGCTCTTGCTCGGCTGAGTGCAGTGACGGTTGACACTGAGTTGCCGAGGTGGCTCCGGTACGATGCCAGCGCAAGCATCAAGACGCGGGTAGCTATCCGCAAAGAAGCCCCAAAACGTCAATGGACCGCATCGAATCGATTAACCGAGAACGCATTCGCTGGTGTGCGAACGAGCGCGGCGTTTCGATGGATCAGGTCGCCGCTGAGTCGGGAGTCTCGGTCAAGGCGCTCACGCGCCTCATGGACGACGGAACCGGGTTGACGTTTCTCCAGTTGCGAGCGCTTGCAGAGTACTTCGGTCGCGGCGTGTTGTTCTTCCTTGACCAGGATCCCGTCAACGAAGAGCGTTTGCACTCGGTTCAGTACCGAACACTTACGGGACAGAAACCCGAGCTATCGCCTGCGGTCCGCAAACTGATCGAGCGAGTAGAGCGTCAACGTGATCTCTACCTTGCTCTTCGTGAGGATATGCACGCTGATGACTACCCGGTCTTCAGGCCTGTTGAAGTGGAAGCTGCTCAACCAACTGCTGCAGCGGCGGCCGTTCGCGGCTGGCTTCGACTAGGGGCAGCAAACACCTTTGATCAATTCCGGCGCGCGGTAGAAGCCAAAGGCATCCTCGTTTTCCGTAGTAATGGCTACGCCGGTCGCTGGCAGATCGCGAAGGAGAGCCCGATCCTCGGATTTGGCCTCTACAGCGAAGTGTGCCCAGTCATCGTCGTCAAAAAGGCGCGAGCAGAAGCACAGCAAACCTTTACGCTGATGCATGAGCTTGGCCACCTGATCATGCATCGGGCCAGCTCGATAGACGACGACACCGATATGCACTCGCGTACAGGCCAGGAGCGCGAAGCCAACGCCTTTGCGGGCCATCTCTTGGTGCCAGATGCATTCCTCGAACACGTTCGCGATGCAGACCGCCCGGCTGCTGTTGAGCATTTCGATACCTGGCTGGCCGAGTACCGCCAGCGATGGGGTGTCAGCGGTGAAGTAATCCTGCGCCGCCTTCTAGACGCCGGCCGACTCTCGCAAGAGCTCTACTCGGCCTACCGAGGCTACGTCCGAGGGCTACCGTTCAATGATGACGAGGCAGCGGGTAGCCGCGCATATCGACATCGAGAGCCTAAGCACATCTTCGGTGACGCATTCGTTCGCACGGTACTAGGCGCACTTAGTGCCCGCCGGATTACCGCGACCAAGGCCTGCTCGTATCTAGACGGCCTAAAGCTCAGCGATCTGCATAGTCTGGAGCGCCACGTTGTTGGCGCTTGACGCCTCTTCCGCCGTTTACGCATGGGATAACTATCCCGTCGCGCTGTTTCCACAACTCTGGGCCTACTTGGCTGCAGAGGTTCACGCGACGCGCATCAAGATTCCGTTCGTTGCGCTAGAGGAGGTGTCACACGTTTCACCGGACTGCGGTGCGTGGCTCAGTGCGGCGGGCGTCGTCGTGATGCCTATGACCGGTAGCGTGACCGCAGAAGCAAATCGGATCAAGGGGCTGCTCGGAATTGTCGGTGACGACTACCACGCTGACGGTGTCGGCGAGAACGACCTTTTCATCATCGCAACTGCTCGCTGCAATCAGCACGAACTCGTTAGCAACGAGAACGTTCAACCAACGCTGCCAGCAAATAGGCGGCGCTACAAAATTCCAGCCGTCTGCGGCATAGACGGCGTAGACGTGCGGTGTCGTTCGTTCCTTGAGCTCATCGTCAGGTCGGGCCAAGTTTTCGGGTAGCCCTACGACGCACACAACGGCCGCGCCTCAGTACAAATCCCTCGCCGCCAACCTCACCTGCTGCAGCAGCTGCCTCGCCCCGGGGCTCATCTGTTGCCCCTCACGGGTGATGATGCCGAGGGCGTCCATGCCGCAGGGCAGCTCGATGTGCAGGATGGGGCTTCGGGGTCGGGCTTCGGGGTCCGGGCTTCGGGGTCAAGGCTTCGAGGTCAAGGCTTCGGGGTCACAGGCTTCGGGGTCACAGGCTTCGGGGTCACAGGCTTCGGGGTCAGGCTTCGGCGTCAGGCCTTCAATCTTTAGCCCGGTCCAGCGACTTCACACCCTCAACACCGGCACCGCCGCCCCAGGCACCTCCACCCGCACCGTCAACACCGCCCCCGCCCAAGGCTGCGCCGCCAGCTCGTCGGCCGGGCGGCCGGCGCGGGCGGTGGTGATGAAAAGCGTTCGCAGATCCGCCCCGCCGAAGCAGGGCATGGTGGCGCAGCGCACGGGCAGTTCCAGGCGCTGCAACACCTCGCCTGCCGGCGACAGGCGCAGCAGCTGCTGGCCTTCGAACATCGCGGTCCAGTAGCACCCCTCGGCATCGATGGCCGCGCCATCGGGGCGGCCGGCGTAGGCGCTCAGGGCTTGGTTCGTGTCGCGCACCGGCCATTCGGCGAAGACCTCGCGCGCGCCCAGGCGCTCGCCGAAGGCGAGCTTGAACACGCGGTGCGCCTTGGTGTCTGACCAGTACATCGTGCCGCCGTTGGGGCTCCAGGCCAGGCCGTTGGAGACCGCCACGTCCTCGCCCATGCGCTGCAGGCTGCGGCCGTCCCAACGGTACAGCGCGGCCTCGTTCTCGCGGGCGTCGCTGAGGGTGCCGATCCACCAGGCGCCGTCGGGCCCGACCTTGCCGTCGTTGAAGCGCTGGCGGCCGGGGTCGTAGGGCGGCGGGGCGAGCAGCGTGCTCTCGCCGGTGGCGGGGTCGAAGCGGAACAGGCCGTCGCGGCGCGCCAGGCGCGGGTGGCCGTCTTCGTGCAGGGCCAGGCAGCCGGGCTCGGCGGGCAGCGACCAGCGGGTGAGGCGCTCGTTCACCCAGCGCAGCAGCTCGCGGCCGGGGATGTCCACCCACCACAGCGCCTGCTCGCGCGCGCACCACACGGGCGACTCGCCCAGCAGGGCGCGGTGATCGTTCAGGGGCGTCGGCGTGTTCATCGGCCCACTGTAGGCCGGTAACGCGATGGAACTCAGCCGAGGAATTCAGCCGTATTGGCTGGCGCGCGGCGCGCCCAGATCGCACTTCAGGTAATGCGCGCCAGGGATGGGGTTGAAGTAGTAGGGCGGCACTTCCTCGAAGCCCAGGGTTTCGTAAAGACCGCGTGCGGCCTCCATCTCGTCCAGGGTGTCGAGCAGCATGGTCGAGTAGCCGGCTTCCAGCGCGCGGTCCAGCAGGGCCTGCGCCAGCAGCCGGCCCAGGCCGAAGCGGCGGAAGGCCGGGCGTACGAAGAGGCGCTTCATCTCGCAGGCGTTGGGGTAGTCGACGTCCGGCAGGGGCCGGAAGCCGCCGCAGCCGGCCACCGCGCCGTCCACCAGGGCGAGCAGGAACAGGCCCTGGGGTTCGCCGTAATGCGTGGGCATCTCGCCCAGCTCCTTCTCAAAGCCTTGGAAGCAGAGGTCGATGTCGAGCTGTTCCGCGTACTCGCGCACGACGGCGCGTGCCTCCGCCCAGGTGGGCGCATCCGACGGGGTCAGCAGTTGCAGCGTAGGGGCTGGGTCCATGGCAAGCGCCGCAGTGTAGGCATGCGCTCAGGGGGCGAAGCCCAGCACGACCCTCCGGGTCATGGCGCTTTTCTTCTCTATCTTGGTCACCACCAGCGCGCCGATCTCGGCCGTATTGCGCACATGGGTGCCGCCGCAAGGCTGCAGGTCGACGCCCTCGACTTCGATGACCCGGATCCGTCCGAGGCCCCGAGGGGGCTGCACGCTCATGCTGCGCACCAGGCCGGGATTGGCGTCGAGCTCGGCTTCGCTGATCCAGCGGTGATTCACCGCATGCGCCTCGGCCACCAGGCGCGCCAGGCCGGCCTCGATGGCGGCCTTGTCGAAGGGGGCGTCGGTGTGGAAGTCAAGCCGCGCGTAGCTTTCGGTGATGGAGCAGCCGTCCACCGGGTAAGGCAGCAGCGCGCAAAGCAAATGCGTGGCGGTGTGGAAGCGGCGATGCGCGTCGCGCTTGGCGGCGTCGACCTGCACCTCCACCACCGTGCCCACGGCGGGCAGGGCGCCCTCCACGAGGTGCAGGATGCCGCCCGGGTGCTGCTTGCTCTTGCGCGTGTCGCCAAAGCGCCAGCGGGCCTCGCCCGCCACGAGGAAGCCGCTGTCGCCCGCCTGCCCGCCGCCCAGCGGGTAGGCCACGGTGCGGTCGAGGATCGCGCCGCCCTCCTCCTGCGCCACCACGGTGGCACTGCAGGTGAGCAGGGTGGCGTCGTCGCGGAAGAGTTCGTCGGTCATGGCAAGTGAACGGTGCGCGGGCCGGTCAGGGTGGCGCCCAGCCGGTCATCGGAGAACAAAGCCTGCAGGCGCCAGGGCGAGGGCGGCAGGGCGTCGCCTGGGTGCGGGCCTTGCCACTGGATCAGGCTGGGCACGGCGCCCGCCTGCTGCGGCAGGCCGTCCGGGCGGATGGTGATCAGCCAGCGGTAGTCGCCGCGCGCGGCGGGCGCTGATTGGACGGCGTCAGGCGGATTCAGGCGCCGACCCTCCATAGCGGCGATCGCGGCCGCGGAAGATATCGATGGCCTTCGCAAGCGCTTCCTTTCCGAAGTCCGGCCAGAGCACAACGAGGAAAACCAACTCCGCG
>JAFLDE010000041.1 GCA_017302655.1 Burkholderiales bacterium | reverse complement strand
AACAGGTAGACTGCATCAACCTCATTACTCTTTTCATCCAACAAGGTGATGACAAAAGAGTCCAAAGGCATGAGGCGTTCCGCAGCATGGTGTACAGAGGTATACACTTCCTCCGGATCAAGGCTTGGGGCGCTGGCCGTGGCCTGGGCGCTGCTCGCGCAGCGCATGCATGCGGCCGCGCCGTCCGGGCCGCACACCGCGCTGGTCGAGATCCGTGGCGAGATCGCGGCGGACAGCGAAGCCAGCGCCGACACCCTCGTATCGGCGCTGACCAGCGCGTTCGAGGACGCATCCGCGCAGGCGGTGGTGATGCGCATCAACTCGCCGGGCGGCAGCCCGGTGCAGGCCGGCATCATCTACGACGAGGTGCGCCGGCTGAAGGCGCTGCACCGGAAGAAGGTGTACGCGGTGGTGGAGGAGGTCTGCGCGTCGGGCGCGTACTACGTCGCGGTCGCGGCCGACGACATCTACGTCGACAAGGCGAGCCTGGTCGGCTCGATCGGCGTGCTGATGGACGGCTTCGGCTTCGTCGGCCTGATGGACAAGCTCGGCATCGAGCGCCGCCTGCTCACCGCCGGTGAGAACAAGGGCATGCTCGACCCGTTCTCGCCGCAGGACGAGCGGCAGAAGGCCTATGCCAAGGTGATCATCGACCAGGTGCACCGGCAGTTCATCGCGGTCGTGCGCGAGGGCCGCGGCGATCGCCTGAAGGAATCCCGGGAGACCTTCTCCGGCCTGTTCTGGAACGGCGAGGAGGCGGTCAAGTCAGGCCTGGCCGACCGGATCGGCAACCTCGACTACGTCGCGCGCGAGGTGGTCAAGGCGCCGGAGATCATCGACTACACGCCGCGCGAGAACCTGGCCGAACGGCTGGCGCGGCGCTTCGGTGCCGGCGTCGGCGAGTCGATGGCGATGGCCCTGCGCCGCGCTTCGCTCGGGCTTCGCTGAAGCGGCTGACGGCCGGGGCCGCTTCGGCGGCGCCCTGCACTTGGCCAAAGTCCTCGACGTTGATCGGGCGCAGCTCGGCCAGTTCCAGCCGGTAGGGCGTGCCCGCCAGCGCCAAAGCGGTGCCGCCGATCTGGCCCTGCAGATCCGTGCTTGCGCCGGCATCCAGCGGTTCGACGCGTAGCTGAACCTGCGAGCCGCCGTCTTCGAAGCTGCTTTGGTAGATGGCATAGCCCTGGTGCAGCAGCGGCTTGTTGACTTCGATGCGCGCGCGGCGTGGGCCGGCGGCGTCGGTGAGCACGACCTCGCTGGCGAACAGCTTGGGCATGCCGGTGTCGTAGTACTCGACGATGAATTTTTCCAGTTGCAACTCGAAGGGCAGGCGCTGCCAGACCGTGCCGCCGGGCAGGTCGATGCGTGCGATGTCGCCCTTGCTCCCTTCGGGCACGAAGAGGTTGGCTCGGAAGCCCGGCGTGCTGGTTTCCAGCACATGGCGGGTCTGCACCTCGCCACGACCTTCGAAGAGTTGCTTGCCCTGCATCGCCATGGTGGCGCGCACCAGCAGGTCGCCGTCCAGCAGGCCGCCCAGGCAGATGAGCACGATGGCACTGTGGGCCGCCAGATAGCCTAGCTTGTTGGCCTTGCCCTTGCGGGCGGCAAGAAGCAGGCCGGTGTCGCGCGGATCTTCGCGCCGGTCTTCACGCACTCGCCAGCCCTGCATGCTGAGCCGCTCGCGCAGCTGCTGCGCGCTGGCGTCCAGCGGCATCGCCCAATGGGCCTCTGCGTGATGCGGGTGCGCGCGCAGCGCCTGGGCACGAACCTTCAGCTTGGCGTCCTGCCAGTCGCGCAGGATCTTGGGGAGCTGGCGCGCGATGCACAGGCTGGTGCTGACGACCAGGAAGGCCAGGATGAGCAGGAACCAGGGCGCGCCGTAGACCGTGTACAGGTCCAGGCGTCCGAACAACTCGGCCCAGAAGGGGCCGAATTCGTTGACGTAATTGGGCAGCGGCTCGCGCTGCTTCATCACCGTGCCGATCACGGCCGCGATGCAGATCACGCAAAGCAGCGCAATCGCGAAGCGCATCGAGGCCAGCAGATCGTGGAGCTGGCGCAGGGCGGGTTTCATGGCGGGCGGATTGTCCGGGCAACAAAAAAGCCGGTGCGGGCACCGGCTTGTTTCAGGCCAACGAGTTTCAGCGCAGGCCGGCGATGTAGTCGCTGACGGCCTTGATCTCAGCGTCGTTCATCTTCGCTGCCACGCCAGTCATCATGACGTTGTTGGCGCGCGCGCCCGAACGGAAGGCGAGCATTTGCGCTTCGGTGTAGTCGCCATGCTGGCCAGCGATGCGTGGGTACTGCGAAGGCATGCCGGCGCCGGTCGGGCCATGGCAGGCGGCGCAAGCCGGAATGCTGCGGTCGGCGATGCCGCCGCGGTAGATCTTCTCGCCCAGGCTCACCGTGGCCTTGTTCTTCGCGAAGCCCGGCTTGGCCGACTTGCCAGCGTAGAAGTGGGCCACGTCGCGCATGTCGCTTTCGCTCAGCGCCGCCACCATGCCGGACATGATGGCGTTCTTGCGCTTGCCGCTCTTGAACTCGGCGAGCTGCTTGGCCAGGTACTCGGGGTGCTGGCCGGCAATGATGGGGTTGGCGGGGCTGCCGCGCGAACCGTCGGCGCTGTGGCAGGCCATGCAGACCTCGGTCGCAATCTTCTGGCCCTTCGCCAGATCGGGCTTGGCCGGCGCGGCAGGCGTGGCGGCGTGGGCGGTGCCGAAGGCGGCAAGAACCAGGGCAAGGAGGCGCAGCTTCATGGTGGACGCAGGGCAGTTTCTTGTTCGTTCCGCCCAGGATCGGGCGGGCAAAAAGGCGGCGAATCTTACACTTCGCCCCCTATGACGCCCCCCGACCTCGAAGTCAGCGACAAGGAGGTGCTGGGCTGGGCCCACACCGCGCGCTTCTTCACCACCGCCGCACAGCTGCATCAGTTGCCCGAAACCGGCCTGCCCGAGGTGGCCTTCGTCGGGCGCAGCAACGCCGGCAAAAGCACCGCCATCAACACCCTGGCACAGCACCGGCGGCTGGCTTTCGCCAGCAAGACGCCGGGTCGCACCCAGCACATCAATCTGTTCCACGTCGGCCCCAAGGACGCGCCCGACCAGCTATGGGCCGACCTGCCAGGCTACGGCTTTGCCGCAGTGAACCGCGACGCCAAGCGCCGCTGGCAGCAGGTGATGGCCGACTACCTGCAGCAGCGTGAACCCCTGCGCGGCGTGGTGCAGATGGTGGACAGCCGCCACGGCTTCACCGACCTGGACCAGCAACTGCTCGACTTCATGGCCGAACGCATCCACGGCGGGGAGATCAGCCTGCTCGTGCTGCTGACCAAGGCCGACAAGCTGAACCGCAAGGAGCAGAGCGCCATCCTGGCGAAGACCCAGCAGTTGCTGGCCAGCTACGTGCTGACCGAAGAGGCCGACATCGGTGTCGCCTTGTTCAGTGCCCTGAAGGGGCAAGGGGTGGCCGATGCCGCCCGCCAGCTGTGGGACTGGAGGCGGCAGGCGGGCGCTGAAACAAACGAAACACAGCCGCCGGCTGGCGAAACCTGAGCGAAACCGTCGCCCGCGAGCATGAGCGCCATCCCAACTGGAGATGGCCATGCCCCGCTACCCCGAGTTTGCTGAGACGGTGTGTGTCGCGCCCTACCGAAGCGAGGCATTTGCCGAAGATCTGCTGGATCCGACCGACGAAGAGGCCACGGAGCGCAGCCTGGAGCGCCTTGCGATCGGTTTCACGCTTGCGCTGGTCCTGACCGCTTGCAGCGTGTGGTTCACGCGCTGAGCGATCATCTGCCCGCGATGAACTCAGCCAGCGCTGCCCAGGCCCCCCGTGTGCTTGTCGTCGACGACGAGCCCGAGCTGCGCAGCCTGCTGGCCGAGTACTTCGGTCGCCATGGGCTGGACGTGCGCCAGGCCGCCGATGCGGCGGCGGCGCGGCAGTTGATCGCGCAATCGTTGCCCGAACTGGTGCTGCTGGACCTGAACATGCCGGGCGAGAACGGCCTTTCCCTGGCGCGCTGGCTGCGCGAGACGCACCCGCGGGTGGGCATCGTGATGCTGACCACCGCCGGAGAAGCCATCGACCGTATCGTGGGCCTGGAAGTGGGCGCGGACGACTACCTGCCCAAGCCCTTCGAGCTGCGCGAGTTGCTGGCGCGCGTGCGGGCGGTGCACCGGCGCCTGAATGGCGAGGCGGCCGCGCCGGCCAATAGCGCCACGAACGCGGAACGCATCACCTTTGGCAGCTGCCAACTGGATCTCGTGCATCGCAAGCTGCTCGGGGCCGATGGCGCAGAGATCGACATCACCGCGGCCGAGTTCGACCTGCTCCAACTCTTCGCGCGCCACCCGAACCAGCCGCTGAACCGCGACCAGATCATGGAGCAGGCGCACAAGCGTGGCTGGGAGGTCTTCGACCGCTCCATCGACCTGCGCGTGATGCGTCTGCGGCGCAAGATAGAGCGCAACCCCGACAAGCCGGAGGTCATCAAGACCGTGCGCAATGTCGGCTACGTCTACGTCACGGGTGGCTGAACCGCGCTGGCATGCCGCCGACGAAGCGCCGGGGGCGGGCACGTTGGCGCTTCTGGAGCCCATGGCCGCGCGCTTGCTCCAGCCCATGCTCGAAGCGATGCCGGCACGCGTGGCGGTCCTGGATGCCGACGACCACATCCTGTTCGCCAACCGTGCATTCATGGCCTTTGCAGGCATCAAGCCCGAGTACCTGATCGGTGGTCGCATCGATCAGCTCATCGGGGCGACGGCCTACGCTGCCTACCAACCAGCACGCGATCTCCTCGAGCGCGGACAAGCCGCATGCTTCGAGGGCTGGATGCTGTTGGCCGGCGTGGGCGCGCGCTACATGCGCGAGCACCTGGTGCCGATCGGCCCGGGTCTGGCGACGCTGGTGATCAGCCTGGACTGGACGGACCTGAAGCGCCAGCAGGAGGCTTTGCAGGCCAAAGTGGCCGAGCTGGAGGCCACGCGCTCGCTGAAAGCGGCCATCGTGGACCACGCGCAGACGGCGATCGTGGTGGCCGACGCCGACGACCGCCTCATCGAGTTCAACCCGGCTGCCGAGCGCCTGCTGGGTTGGCGGCGTGACGAGATTCTTGGGCAGTCGATGGGCGAGTGCCTGTCGCCGCCGCACTTCCTGGAGGCCTATCGACGGGCCATGGCCCGCCTGCGCGCCGGGCAGAACGCCGACTGGCTGGGCCGGCCGCTGCAACGGGAGGTCTGGCACCGCGACGGCCACGCCATCCCGGTCGAGATGCAGGTCTGGTTCACCCAGGTCCAGGGCGCAGCCCACTTCACGGTGAGCATGAGCGACCGGCGCGCGCAGATCGCCGCCCAGCAGCTCATCGAGCAGCAGCGCGAGGCGCTTCGGCAGAGCGAGAAGCTCGGGGCCATGGGCAGCCTGCTGGCCGGCGTGGCGCACGAGCTGAACAACCCGCTGGCCATCGTGATGGGTCGCGCCACCTTGCTCGAAGAGGCCACCGCTGGCACCCCGATGCAAGCCGACGCCGAGCGCGTACGCGTGGCCGCCGAACGATGCGGCCGCATCGTCAAGACCTTCCTCTCCATGGCGCGCCAGCGCCCGGCGCAGCGGCAAGCGGTGCGCTTGCATGAAACCGCCCAGGCCGCAGCCGAACTGGTCGGCTACACCCTGCGCAGCCATGCCATCCAATTGGAGCTGCGACTGGATCCAACACAAGCGCCCGCGCAAGTCGACCCGGACGCGATGGGCCAGTCGCTGCTCAATCTGCTGGTGAACGCACAGCAGGCACTCGCAACGGTGGAAGGCCCCCGGCGCATCGTCATCAGCAACGGGCAAGACGCTCACGGCCTGTGGCTGCGCGTGCAGGACAACGGCCCGGGCGTGCCGGCCGAGTTGCGCGAGAGCATCTTCGACCCCTTCTTCACCACCAAGCCGGAAGGCAGCGGCACGGGCGTAGGCCTCTCGGTCTCGCGGGCCATGCTGCGCGAACAGGGCGGCGAACTGAGCTTGCTCGACACCCACCCGGGCGCCTGCTTCGAGATCCGCGTCCCCTTGCCATCACCCTTGCCATGACCCTTGACATGTCTCCAGCCATGACGCGCGAGTTGCTGCTGGCCCTGCTCGACGAGGTGCCGGCGCGTGTGGTGCTCTTCGACGCCGAGCAGCGCTACCTGTACGCCAACCGGGCCACGCTCGAGTTCCTGCACCTGGCGCCAGACCAGCTCATCGGCCGCACCGTGGCCGAGGTGCGCGGGGCCGAGATGGCAGCGCGAAACGTGCCGGTCTTCCAGCAGGTGCTGGCAGGCACGCCCTCGGTGTGGGAAGGGTGGACCGAGTACCCCGGTGTGGGCCGCCGCTACACCGAGGAGCGGCTGCAGCGATTTGGCGACCGGCACGTGCTGGGCTACGCCCGCGACCTCACCGAGTTCAAGCTCCAGGCCACGGAGGCACAGCGCGCCGAAACCCTGAAAGCCGCCATCGTGGACAACGCCTTGGCGGCCTTGGTGACCACCGATGCCAAGGGGCATGTGGTGGCCTTCAACCCGGCCGCCGAGGCCATGTTCCGTTGCACCCGGTCCGAGGCCGTCGGACGCAGCGTGGCCGAGGTGATGATTCCGCCGCGCCTGCGGCCCGCCCACCAGGCCGGCATGGAGCGCATGGCGATCGGTGGCCCCCCCCGTGTGATGGGCAAGCGCCTGGAGATGCAGGCGCAGCGCGCCGATGGCAGCGAGTTCCCCAGCGAGATGGTGCTCTGGCGCACCGATGCCGAGGGCGCCGTGTTCTACACCGCGTCCATCAACGACCTGAGCGAACGGCGCCGCGCCGAAGAGACCATCGAGCGCCAGCGCGAGGCCTTGCGCCAGAGCGAAAAGCTGACCGCCATGGGCAGCCTGCTGGCCGGCGTGGCGCACGAACTGAACAACCCGCTGGCCATCGTCATGGGCCGCGCCAGCCTGCTGCAGGAGAAGTGCGCCGACACCGAGCTGGCGCTGGATGCCACACGCATCCACGAGGCCGCCGAGCGCTGCGGCCGCATCGTTCGCACTTTCCTCAACATGGCCCGCAGCAAGGCCAGCGAGCGCGCCCCGGTGCAGATGAACGAACTGGTGCGGGCTGCCACCGAGCTGCTGAGCTACGGTCTGCGCAGCCACGGCATCGCACTCGAGCTGGTGCTCGAGGGGCAGCTGCCCAGCGTGCACGCCGACGCCGACCAACTCGGCCAGATCCTGCTCAACCTGATCGTCAACGCACAGCAGGCGCTTGCACAGGCGCCCGCGCCGCGGCGCCTGCGCATCGTCTCCGGCGTGGAGCAGCGCCGTGCCGAGCGCGAGCCGCGCGTCTGGGTGCGTGTCATCGACAACGGCCCGGGCGTGCCCGCCGCGCTGCGCGACACGGTGTTCGAGCCCTTCTTCACCACCAAGCCGGAAAGCCTGGGCACCGGGCTCGGACTGGCGGTGTCGCGCTCGCTGGCGCGCGAGCATGGCGGCGAGCTGCGCATCGAGGACGGGCCCGAAGGAGGCGCTTGCTTCCGCCTGAGCCTGCCCATCAGCGGCGAGGCGCAGCCCGAGCCCTTGCCCACCGCCCCGGCGCCCCTTGAAGAAGGGCCGCGCACCCGCCTGCTGGTGGTGGACGACGAGCCGGAGATCGCCGATCTCATGCGCGCCTTCCTCGAGGGCGCCGGCCACGAGGTGGCCACCGCCGAGTCCGGCGCGGTGGCGCTGGCGCTGCTGCAAGAAGCACGTTTCGACGCCGTGGTGAGCGACCTACGCATGCCCGACCTCGACGGAGCCGGCCTGCACCGCGCCTTGCGCCAGTCCCACCCCGAATTGGCCAAGCGCCTGCTGTTCGTCACCGGCGACACCCTGAGCCCCGGCGCCCGCAGCTTCCTGGAAGAGACCGGCTGCGCCTGCTTGGACAAGCCTTTCACCAAAGCCGACCTGTTGACCGCCGTGCAAGGCCTGCTGGCGGACCGCAACGATTGAAACCAAACCGGGCCGCTTCGAAGCGCAGCTGAAACCGACGCTGGGCACAGTGGAGTCACCCCAAACCACTGCTTCGGAGTCTCGCCATGAACCGCTTCGCCCCCATCGCCCTCGCCACCGCCTTGAGCCTTGCAAGCACGCTGGCCCACGCACAAACCCGTGATGGCGATGGCGTCGTGAACCTGAACCAGACCAACGCCACGGCAGGCGGTGTGCATGCCACCGACGCGCCCGGTTTCCCCATCAGCATCGGCACCTCGGGCACCTACCGGCTGACCAGCAACTTGGTCGTGCCGGCCGGCCAGCACGGCATTGAGGTGGGACCCAACCTGCACGTCGTCATCGATCTCAACGGCTTCCAGATCGTCGGGCCGGCGGTGTGTTCCAAGACGCAGAACTGTGCCAACTACCAAACGGGTGGAACCGTCGGTGTCTACAGCGCTTCCGAGACCACCAATGTGCAGGTTCGCAATGGGCGCGTGCGTGGCTTTTCGCGGTTCGCCATCGACATCGACGGCAAGTCGACCTCGATCGTGGAGGACTTGCACTTGGAGAACAACTACAGCGGGCTTCGTGCCGACAATCTGCTGGCTCAGCGGGTGACGGTGCGACACAACAGTTCAAAGGGCATCTGGATGGGCAAAGGCCAGGTCAAGGATTCCTGGGCGATGGACAACGGCGAGGCCGGGATCCTGCTCGACTACCGCGGCCGTGTGGTGGACACGGTGATGGAGCGAAATGCGATCGGCCTGCGCGTGCAATTGGGCGTCGCGATGCTGGCGGGCACCGTGTTCACGGAGAACGGCACGCCGGTGTCGGGCTCGGTCAGCACGTCGTCCAACCTCTACTGAACGGCGCCTTCGCAGGGACACCCTGGCGCCCTGGGCGCTGGACCGGACATGACAGCCGATGCGCCGAGCTGCGAGCTCCGTTCAGCTCGCCGCGATCTCGAAGCTCAGCCCGGCCCGATCGTGCAGTCGCCGCACCAGGGCGAGGCCTAGGGCGCTGCCCGGGGTCCAGACGCCGCCCGGGGTTTGGTTCTGGTTCACGTCGTGCGCCAGGCACAGCGCGGCCTCGCTGATGAGCTTGCAGGTTGAGCCGTAGCCGGGGTCGCGGTCGCCCTTCACGACAGCGCGCAGCAGCGTGCCGTCGGGTGCCTTGCCGCTGAACCAGCAGGTGTAGTGGCCCTCCTCGCGCTGCTTCAGCGTGGGGCCTTCGCCAGGCTTGGCCAGCACGAAGCGGCGCAGCAGTGCGCGGCTGGGGCCCCAGCCCAGCAGCAGGTTCTGCAGCTTGGTGAAGCGAGCCAGGGCCTTGGCCTTTTTGGCGCCCTTGTCGCCCGCGCCGGGCTTGCCGGTCAGCAGGCGCTCGGAGTAGAGGAAGTCCGCGCCCCAGGGGTGGCCGCGCAAGGCGTTGCTGCGGTGCACGTTCTTGGTGTTGATGGCGGCCATCACGAAAGGTCCGCTCCAGGCATCCGCCCAGTCGTCGTACTCGGCGGTCTGGTCGTTCGGTTGCCGCGGGCCCTTGAAGCCCTCGCAGAGCGCGAACGGGTTGACCATCTGCTTCATCAGGCCCGGCTCGCGGCGGATGGCCTCGACGGTGGCGAGCATGCTGGCCAGGGTGCCGCCCGAGGCGATGCCCTTCATGCGCGCCACGCGGCCGCGCACCTCGCGCAGCGGCTGGCCGAAGCGGGCCTGCGCCTCGGCTTGCAGGTAGACCACGCCCAGGTCGAAGGGGATGGAGTCGAAGCCGCAGGAGAAGACGATGCGCGCGCCGCTTCGCCGCGCCAGCGGGGTGAGCTTGTCGATCATCTGGGCCATCCACAGCGGCTCGCCGCAGAGGTCCACGTAGTCGGTGCCGGCCTCGGCGCAGGCGGTGGCCAGCGGCTCGCCGTAGAGCTGGTAGGGGCCTACTGTGGTGATGACGACCCGCGTGCGGCGAACCAGGGCCTGCAGCGCGGTGGCGTCGCCGGCATCGGCGGTGAGCAGGGGAATGTCAGCGGGCAGGCCCAATTCGTCGCGCACAGCGGCGAGCTTGTCGAGGCTTCGCCCGGCCATGGCCCAGCGCGTGGCCCCGCTCTTGTGCAGGTACTCGGCCACCAGGCGGCCTGTGAAGCCGGTCGCGCCGAAGACGATCAGATCGAAGGTTTTCATGGCGTGGGAGCCTTCAGGGCCGTCCGAGGAAAAGATAGACCGCCCGGTTGCCTGAACGCTCGGCGCCCAGGGCCAGGTAGAGCGGGCCGATGCCGGTGTCGGCGCCCAGGAATATCGAGCCTGCGGTGCGCAAGCCACGCAGGCCCAGCAGGCCTGGATCGAGCCAGACGTTGCCGGTCTCCAGCGAGGCGCCGGCAAACCATCCGCGCGTCAGCACGGGATGTTCGTTCAGGCGTTGGTAATAGGAAGCACGCATCAGCAGCAAAGCGTTGCCGTGCAGCTGATCCGTGCGCAAGCCCGAGAGTTGCTGAAAGCCGCCGAGTGCGAAGGGTCCGGCCGGCACATCCGGCAGTGCGCGGGTGCGTGCGGCGCGGGCATGCAGGTTCAGCGTGCCCAGACCCCAGCTTTGGGCATGGGTGTAGGAGAGCTCGAGGCGCTCGGCGCGACCGCTCAGACCCCGCTGCTGGCCACTGATGCCCGTGAGGGCGAGTCGCCAGCCGTCGCGGGCAAAGCTTGCGGCGTCGAGCTGGTCCAGGTCGAGGCGCAGGCGCACGCCACGCAGGTGCTGGACTTTGCCCAGACGGTCCTGCGGCAGGGCGATTTCACTGATGCGCTCGCTCCAGCGAGCCGCTTCCTGCCAAAGGCCCAGGCGTACTTCGCCGAGTCGGCCCCAGGGGCGGCCGATATCGAGGCCCGAGGTCAGGGTCTTGGCGGTCAGGCGGGCGGCCTCGCTGCCGTCGGCGTGGAACAGCAGGTGCTCACGGCGCGCGAAGTCGCCCCAACCGGCCACAAAGAAGTCGTGCGGGCCGCCGAGGGTGGAGGTGAGCGGTTGGTAGAACTCGCTGAACGCCCTTGGGTTGCGGCCCAGCGCGAGCTGGTTGCGCCATTCGGCGCCCAGCCGGTTGACCCAGTGCAGGTTGTGGCTGATGCGCAAGTTGAAGCCGCTGGCGCCGCTGTCGTCGGTGCTCAGGTCCAGGCCCACGCGCAGGTAGTGCGGGCCCCAGGGCTTCTCTTCGACCATGAACACCAGTTCCTCGCCCGCTGCAGTGGGATCCAGGCGGAAGTCCACGCGCGCGTAGTCGCCGCTGGCAGCGAGCTTGCGCGTGTCGCGCACGGCTTCATGAGCCTGGAAGGGCTCGCCCTGCCGGCTGCCTAGGATGGGCAGCCAGCGCTCGGGCCGGGAGCGCTCGGCGCCTTCAAAGCGGATGCCCGTCAGGCGGCGCACGGCGGCCGACGGCTGCGCGCGTGCAGCGCGCCAGGCCGCGTACTCGGCGGGTGGCAGCGCGAGGGCCCGCAACTCGGGCAATTGCGCTTGGGCGCTGGCTTCGCCGATGCGGATGAACTCAGCGCCCCGCTCGAAATCCCCACTGCTCATATCGCCGAGATCGGGGGCGATCAGCACGTCCTCGCGGCCCAGCATGGCCAGGCTTCGCTTCACGTTTTGCTCGGTGAGGATGGCCAGCATCTGGCTGGTCAGGCCGATGGCGGAATTCAGGGTGTCGCGGCCGGCCAATGGGGTGCCGATGTTGACCACCAGCAGCCGCCGGGCGCCCATGGAGCGGGCCACGTCAATGGGCACGTTGTTCACCAGACCACCGTCGCCGAGGATGCGGTCCTGGCGCTCGATGGGGGCGAACAAGCCGGGCACGCTCATGCTGGCGCGCAGGGCCTGCGCCAGGTCGCCGTCGTCCATGACGATGGCGGCGCCCGACTCCATGTCGGTGGCCACGGCGCGGAAGGGAATGGGCAGCGCGTCGAAGCGCTCGATGTGGCGAACCGGCAGGGTGAGGCGGCGCAGCAGCACCTCCAGCACGCGGGCGGACACGGTGCCGGTGGGCAAGCGCAGCTCACCGTCGCGAATGCCCAGTTCCACAGCGGCCGAGAAGCCGTAGTCCTCGTCCTTGCGGCGATGCGGCAGGTGCTGGCGATCGACGCGGCTGGAGAACACCCGGTCCCAGTCCAGCTTGAGCAGTTCGGCCTCCAGTTGCTCGGCACTCATGCCGCTCGCGTAAAGGCCGCCCACGATGGCGCCCATGGACGTGCCGGCGATGAAGTCGACCGGAATTCGCTCGCGCTCCAGCACCTTGAGGACGCCGATGTGCGTGAGCCCTCGCGCGCCGCCACCGCTGAGCACCAAGCCTACGGCGGGGCGGACACGCGGCTCGGCCTGCGCATGGGCCTGCAGCAGCAGGACAAGCAGCAGGCCGAGCAGTGCGACGACCCGGCTTCGCAGGCTCATCGATCCAGGTCTTGCAGCAGCGTGGCCACGGCACGCTCCAGCAGACCGTCCTGCTCCAGGTACATGGCCAGCCCGTTGAGGTAGAGCTTGGCCAGCGCCCCAGCGGTGAGGGAGCGACGGTGCTCGCCGCCTTGATCGACGAAGAGGAACAACTGCCTGTCCTCGCCGATCCACACCAGTTGCGTGGTGCTCCAGTTGTCGTCGCAGAAGAGGTGGAACCAGCCGCCGATACGCAGGCCGTCCAGCCAGAGCTGGCTTTCGGTGCGCTGCTGCGATTCACCCGCATGAGGCAAGGGCAAGGGCTGCGTGGGCAACTCCGACATGCTGACCTGGGCATGCGCGAACACCGAGGCGTGCTCGCTGTCGCGTTCCTCGACGAAGCGGCTGACCTCGGCTTCGTCAGGCGCATCGCTGCGCGGCCGGGCCTGCCCATCGCCCCGCGCGCTCAGCACCCGGCTGTGCAGGGCCATGAGGTCGTTCAGCAGGCCCTTGCGTTGTTCGTCGGCCAGAGCCAGAGGCGCAAGCAGAGACTCGATTCCGGCCACCAGCGGCGGCAGGCTGCGGCGCAATTGCTCCTTCTCGACCCCGTCGCTTCGCTCGCGAAGGCTGTCGAGCAGGGGCTCCACCCAATGCAACAGGCGTTGCACCACGGCGTGGTCAGAACCCAGCTTCACCATGGATCCGGCCACCAGCGGCGCCCAGCGACCATGCAGAAAGCGCCGCGCGCTGTTGCTCAACTTCAGGCGCCGCGCTTGTTCGTCCAATTGCTCGCGAAGCACTTTCAGCCAGGTGCCCCGGTGCGGTTCGCGCTCCAAGGCGGCCAGGGCCTCCTTCGATGGTTCGGTGCGTTCGCGAGCCTGGCGTGCAATGAACGCATCGACCAGGCGCAGCAAGTAGTCGAACTGCTGGCTGCTGGGGTGCGCCGCATGCACCAGAGCGCCGGTTTGGTCTTCCAGGAAGCGCAAGAATTCGACAAGCCGGGGATCCTGCGCGTCGTGGAAGCCGCTGCAATAGGCGGCCACGGCGTTGATGAGTCGCCAGGTGGGGTGGGCCTCGTTCCGCAGCAAGCTGGCATCGTCCCGGCTGAGGCGAGCCACCGCCACCTGCAGGCGTGCAAGCTGGGCCTTGACCGGCGCGGCCAGCGACGGATCGGCCAGGATGCGCTCGTAGAGGCGATCCAGCATCGGATCGCCTCCCTTGGGCAACATCTGTGGCCGCGAGTGGATGACCTGGCTGCGTGCGTGCCAGTCGGCCAGTGCGCCCGGTTGGGAGTCCCGCGCGAACAGCGAGCGGCGTCGCTCCTGACCCGGGCGGGTCGAGACCATGGGTGTGAGCTGAGCGTCCTCCATCAGGGCGACCAGCTTCTGGTACCGCGGCACCAGGGCAGCTGCCAAGCTCGGTGCCGCCGCGCGCACCAGTTCGAAATGCTGATCCGCATTGAGATCCGGACCAGCCAGCACGTCGACCAGCGCGCGTGCGAAGAGGGCGGGGCGCAGGGCATTCAAGTCGCGGCCCGCCACCGGCCCACGATGCAATCCGGTAAAGAAATTGCCGAGCTGAAACAACTCCTGCTGACTGGCTTCCTGGCACAGCTGCGCCACATGGCCCACGCCGACATCGCGCAAGGCCTGGTGCTCGTCCACCAGGCTCAGCTGGCCGGGTCGGCTGCTCGCCATCTTGCGCGGGTTCAGGTCGCCTTCGCGAAGGCGCTCGAGCTGTGGGCGCAACTCGTCTTGGAACTCCGACAAAAAGCGGCCGCGGCGACGCGCCCAAGCTTCCTGCATGGCGAACAGCTTGGGCTGCGACTGCAAGGCGTGCTGCGTGGACTCCAGCACCTCGCGGGCGAGCGTGGGCAGCTCGTCCAGCAGGAGGTCGGTCATCGCACGGAGGGTGGGGTGGACGCTCATCGGGGCCGCATTATTCAGGAGCCCCCCAAAGACAAAGGCCACCCGAAGGTGGCCTTTGTCATGGATGGTGGCCACTTGCACCACCGCAAATGGGGGGTGCCGGTCGGCCAGCGGTCTGGCGTGGGCCAGACCGCCGAGGGACTTACATGTCCATGCCGCCCATGCCGCCCATACCGCCCATGCCACCACCGGCGGGCATCGGGGCCTCTTCCTTCGGCGCTTCAGCGACCATGGCTTCGGTGGTCAGCATCAGGCTGGCGACCGAGGCGGCGTTCTGCAGCGCGGTGCGGGTCACCTTGGTCGGATCCAGGATGCCCATCTCGATCATGTCGCCATAGGTGTCGTTGGCGGCATTGAAGCCGTAGTTGCCCGAACCGTTCAGCACGGCGTTGACGACCACGCTCGGTTCGCCACCAGCGTTGTAGACGATCTCGCGCAGCGGCGCTTCGATGGCCTTGAGCACCAGCTTGATGCCGGCGTCCTGGTCGGCGTTGGCGCCTTCGATCTTGCCGGCAGCTTGCTTGGCGCGCAGCAGGGCCACGCCGCCGCCGGCGACGATGCCTTCCTCAACGGCGGCACGGGTGGCGTGCAGCGCGTCTTCCACGCGAGCCTTCTTTTCCTTCATCTCGACTTCGGTGGCAGCGCCGACCTTGATGACGGCGACACCGCCGGCCAGCTTGGCCACGCGCTCTTGCAGCTTCTCGCGGTCGTAGTCGCTGGTGGCTTCCTCGATCTGGATGCGCACTTGCTTGACGCGAGCCTCGATGTCGGCTGCGGCACCGGCGCCATCGATGATGGTGGTGTTTTCCTTGGCGACTTCGATGCGCTTGGCTTGGCCCAGATCGGCCAGGGTGACCTTCTCCAGGGTCAGGCCGACTTCCTCGGCGATGACCTTGCCGCCGGTCAGGATGGCGATGTCTTCCAGCATGGCCTTGCGGCGGTCACCGAAGCCCGGGGCCTTGACGGCGACGACCTTCAGGATGCCGCGGATGGTGTTGACCACCAAGGTGGCCAGGGCTTCACCGTCCACTTCCTCGGCAATGATCAGCAGCGGGCGGCCGGCCTTGGCCACAGCTTCCAGCGTGGGCAGCAGTTCGCGGATGTTGCTGATCTTCTTGTCGTGCAGCAGCACGAAGGGGTTGTCCAGCAGCGCGACCTGCTTTTCCGGCTGGTTGATGAAGTAGGGCGACAGGTAGCCGCGGTCGAACTGCATGCCTTCGACGACGTCCAACTCGTTGTTCAGGCTCTTGCCGTCTTCGACGGTGATGACGCCTTCCTTGCCGACCTTGTCCATGGCGTCGGCAATGATCTGGCCGATCGACTCGTCGCTGTTCGCGGAGATCGAGCCGACCTGAGCGATTTCCTTGCTGGTGGTGGTGGCCTTGGAGGCCTTCTTCAGCTCGGCGACGAGGGCGGCGACCGCCTTGTCGATGCCGCGCTTCAGGTCCATCGGGTTCATGCCGGCGGCCACGTACTTCATGCCTTCGCGCACGATGGCCTGGGCCAGCACGGTGGCGGTGGTGGTGCCGTCACCGGCGTTGTCGCTGGTCTTGGAAGCCACTTCCTTGACCATCTGGGCGCCCATGTTCTGGAGCTTGTCCTTGAGCTCGATCTCCTTGGCGACCGAGACACCGTCCTTGGTGACGGTGGGGGCGCCGAACGAGCGCTCCAGCACCACGTTACGGCCCTTGGGGCCCAGCGTGACCTTGACCGCATTGGCCAGGATGTTCACGCCTTCAACCATGCGCGCGCGGGCTTCGCCGCCGAACACAACGTCTTTTGCTGCCATGTTGATATCTCCGAATGCTTGAGTGTTCAACGAAGGGGTCCGAGGCGAGATCCGGCTTTGCCGGTCCGCCGAGAGCCCCCTCGGGGGGTGGCGAGGAGGGCGGGCCGTTCAGGCCTCGCCCCCACAGCCTGGGGGCTCAGTTCACTTTTCGACGACGGCGAAGAGGTCGTCTTCCTTCATCACCAGCAGTTCATCGCCATCCACCTTGACGGTCTGGCCGCTGTACTTGCCGAACAGCACGCGGTCGCCGACCTTCACGTTCAGGGCGACTTGCTCACCCTTGTCATTGCGCTTGCCGGGGCCTACGGCCAGCACTTCGCCCTGGTCGGGCTTCTCGGCGGCGTTGTCGGGGATGACGATGCCCGAGGCGGTCTTGGTTTCGTTCTCCAGGCGCTTGACGATCACGCGATCATGCAGGGGACGCAGCTTCATGCGACGGTTCTCCGAGGGTTGCGGTTGGGAGGGCGAGGCACCGACGGCGGATTGCCGCGAGCTGCCTTCGCTGTTAGCACTCGCACTGCACGAGTGCTAGTGACCGGAAGTATAGGGGCGGCGCTCGGCAGTTCAAGAGGGCGTTCGGCAAGACCCGGCCAGCCAGAGGCGCAACAAGGCGTTACGCTGGGAGCGGCGTTTACGCCAAGGAGAGGAACATAAATGGCTGAAGCCTTGATGTTGGGTCTGGGAGTCTTGGTCGGTGGAGCGGCGGTGGGCCTTTGGGCTCGCACCCGCCTGCAGCAAGCGGCGGCGCGTGTGGTTCATCTGGAGCAGAGCCGGCAGCAGGAGTTGCAGCACGTCAGTGCGGCGCGTCGTCAGGTCGAGACTCTGCAGAAGGAACTTGGCGAAGCACGCCATCTGCTGGCCCGGCGTGGGCTCAGCCTGCCGCAGCGGGCGCCGGAGACCTTGGCTCCCGACGCGGAGGTCACCCAGCCCCAGCCACTGGCGCCGGATGGCTTTCAGGCCACCCAGATCGTGCCCCGTGAGCGCTGAACGCTGATCAGCCGGAGGCCGCTGCCTGGGGCTTGCCGGCGACCCAGACGCCGCGCAGCAGGCGCTCATCGCCCAAGCTCAGCCAGGCGAACAGGCGCTCGTGCAACGACTGCGCGAATTGCAGGCGCTGCGCCAGCAATGAATCCGGCTCCGCCCAATCCCAGGCGGCCAGATCGGCCACGCAACCCGGCTCCAGCCGGCCCACCTCATTGCCGAGTCGCAGGCTGTCGGCATTGCCGGCTGTCGCGGCATGCAGCAGCGTGAAGGCGTCCAGTCGGCGGCCCTGCAGCGCGGCCACCTGATAGGCCGCCGCCAGGGTGCGCTGCATGCTGAGCGATGTGCCGCCCCCCACATCGGTGGCGATCGAAACCCGCGCGTGCAACGACCAGTCGAACAGCCCGCTGCCCAGGAACAGGTTGCTGGTCGGGCAGTGGGCGATGACGGCTCCGGTGGCCCGCAGGCGGGCGCGGTCTTCGTCGTCCAGCCAGATGCCGTGCGCAAGGGTGCTGTACGGCGTGAGCAGGCCGTGCCGCTCGTACACATCCAGGTAGCTGCGGCTGCTCGGGAACAGCTCGCGAACCCATTGCACCTCTGCCCGGTTCTCGGCCACATGGGTCTGCACATAGCTTCCAGGGTGGGCGGCATGCAACTCGCCGGCCAGCTGCAATTGCGCGTCCGTGCTGGTAGGGGCAAAACGCACAGTGTGCGCGTAGGCCAGGCGCCCTCGGCCCTGCCAGCGCTGCAGCAGGTCCAGGGTGTCGCGTTCGGCCGAGGCCGGGGTATCGGTCAATGCAGGCGGCGCGTGGCGATCCATCAGGCATTTGCCGGCCACGAGGCGCATGCCACGTGTCCAGGCAGCGCTGAACAGCGCGTCCACGCTGCCCTTGTGCACGGTGGGGAAGACCAGGGCACTGGTGGTGCCGTGGTGCAAGAGCTGGTCCAGGAAGCGCGCACTGCCCCGCGCCGCCACCTCGTCGTCCGCCCAGGCGGTCTCGGCCGGAAACGTGTAGCGCTGCAGCCAGTCCAGGAGTTCGGTGCCGTAGCTGGCGATGACGTCCAGCTGCGGTGCGTGCACATGGGTGTCGATGAAGCCAGGCAAGATGAGCTGGCCTGGGCGTTCGTCCCGGGGCCAGTCTGCCCCAGGTGCCTCAGTCTGCACGGCGGCAATGCGGCCGTCTTCGATCAGCAGCCAGTGCCGTGGCCGCCAGCGCACGCCAGCGGGCGGGTCATCGAGCCGTGCTCCAGGACCAGGTGGGGCGATGACGTCCAGCAGGTCGCCGAACAGCGCGAGTCGTTCCGGGCAGCTCATGCGTGCTCGACGCGGTCGCGTCCGGCCTGCTTGGCCCGGTAAAGGGCGGCGTCGGCCCGTTCCATCAAGGATTCCACGGTGTCGTTCTCTCTCACTTCGGTCCAACCCGCCGAGAAGCTGAAGGTCAGCGCTTGGCCAGATGCGGCCTCCACGGCGCTTGCGGCCACTGCCAGTCGCAACCGTTCGACGGGTACTTGCGCATCATCGCCGGCCAGCACCAGCAAGAACTCCTCGCCACCCCAGCGCACCGCCAGGTCGGTGGCACGCAGAGCATCCAAGGTGGTGTGACCAAAGGCGCGCAGCACCTTGTCGCCGACGCCATGCCCATGCACATCGTTGATGCGCTTGAAGTGATCGAGGTCCAGCAGCAGCACGTGCAACGGGTGGGGCTGCCGTGCGTGGCGCGACAGGGCTTCGCCGAGCAACTCCATGCCGTGCCGGCGATTGAAGAGGCCGGTGAGGCCATCACGGATCGCGAGTTCTTCGATGCGCTGCAGGGCCTGAACCAGATCCTCGCGTTGCCGGCGCATGCGCTGGCGCAGCGCGTTCATGCGGGCTGCAAGCACGGACATGCCAGCCACGCAGATGACCATCACGCAGAAATAGATGGCCTGAACGCTCGGGGGCACCCCATGTGCCAGGTGGTTCAGCACCATGCCAAGCAGAACCAACCCCAGCGAGATCAGCGACAGCCATCGCGTCTGGCGCTCCTTGAGCATGAACATGCTGAAGCTGAGAATCAGCACGAACACCGGAAGCACGCCAGTGCTGAGTTCCCCCACCAGGGGGTAGATCAGAGCCGACATCAGCATCGTGAAGACGATCTGCGCCAAGGTCAGCGAAGGGTCCGCCCACCGCATGCTCCAGCGGGTGTGGATGGCCGCCACCAATGCCGATTGGCCCAGCACCAGCACCGAAGCCCATGTCAGCACGACGGGCCATGGCGTTGCCGCCTGGCGGGCGGCCCAGGCACCCAGCAGTGCAAAACCCAGACACAGGCCCAGGGCCAGCAGGGCCTGGCTCATGTGCACCCGATGCGCCGGTTCCTGGCCGAGCAAGTGATCGAGCCAACGCGGCAGTCCGACCTGGGCGGCGTCCTTCATGAGGCGGGCATGGCGCGGTCCACGAAATGGCGCGCGCCCTCGATGGAGGCCGCACCAAACATCCCAGCCGGCGCTTGCAGGCGGGTGGCCACGAAGGCCTCGGCAGACCGGCGGTCCAGGAGCGCGGCCTGCGCCAGCAGCGCCAGCTCGGTGGCGATGCGACGCGCATGCGCATGCGCCTGCGCGTCGGAGCATCGAAGTTCATCGCGCAAGCGCAGCAGTCGCTGTCTCCCGGTGGCGTCAAGCATCGGCAACAGCGCGTCAAACCAGGCTTGCAGCGCCTCGGCCTCGCGTTCGGCGGCACGCAGCACATCCAGCGCCATCACATTGCCACTGCCCTCCCAGATGCTGTTCACGGGCGCCTCGCGGTACAGGCGGCCCATGAGCCCTGTCTCCACATAGCCATTGCCGCCCAGCACTTCCATGGCTTCGCCCGCGAACTGCAGGGCACGCTTGCAAACCCACAGCTTGGCGGCCGGCGTGATCACGCGCTGCCAGGCTCGCTCCACGAGGTCGGTCTCACCACGACCGAAGCTGTGCGCCAGGCGCAGCATCAGCGCCAGTGCGGCCTCCCACTCCAAGGCCAGATCGGCCAGCACCTGCTGCATCAAAGGTTGATCGATGAGCAAGCGGCCGAAGGCGCTGCGCCCGCGGCACCAATGGATGGCCTGCACCAGGCCGGCGCGCATCAGCGCGGTGGATCCGATGACACATTGCAGGCGCGTGTAGCCAGCCATCTCCACCAGCACGGCAATGCCGCGCCCGGCGGGGCCGACCAAAAGGCCCTCGCTGCCGTGGAACTCGACCTCGCTGCTGCTGTTGCTGCGGTTGCCCAGCTTCTCTTTCAGTCTCTGTACGCGCACCTCGTTGAGTGCATGGCCGTCGAGGCGCCAGCGCGGCACAAAGAAGCAGCTCGGCCCTTCCTCGGTGCGGGCCAGCACCAGATGGGCGTCGCACATGGGGGCGCTGAAGAACCATTTGTGGCCGTCCAGCCGGTACAGCGGCAAACCGTGCAAGCGCTGGCCCGTGGGTGCTGCGCGGCTTTCGCAACTGCGCAGGTCAGAGCCGCCTTGCTTCTCCGTCATGCCCATGCCGAGCCAGAGTGCCTGTTTCTCGGCCATCGGGCGATCGGCGGCATCGTGGGCGCGGCTGAGCAGCGGGCCACGCAGCGCGTCGAACAAGGTCGGTGCGTGCCGCGCCAGCACCGGCAGCGCGGCCTGGGTCATGGTCGCCGGGCACAGGCTGCCCGCTTCCACCTGGCCATGCAGGTAAAAGAGCGCCGCGCTGTGCGTCCAGTCCCCGCTTTCGAAGGGGCATTGGATGGCGCCGCTGCCGCGGATGGCGGCCAGCAGCCGATGCCAGTGCGGGTGGAAGTCCACGCGGTCGATGCGCCGGCCGCGTGCATCGAAGGCCTGCAGTTCGGGCACCCGGCGGTTGGCCTGCTCGGCCCAGTCCATCGCCGCCTCGGAGCCGATCAGCGCCCCATAGTGCGCCAGCTCGGCACGGTCATGCACCAAGGCAGCCAAACGCTCGCGAAGCAGGGGGTCGGCCTGCCACAGGTCCAGCGAGCGCAGTTCGTCAACGAGAGGCTTCATCGACCACAAGCATAGCCACGGGTGCCTGTGTCGACACTGACACAAAGGGCCGGCACGGCCGACAAGCGCACGCACTTCAATGCAGGCTCTCACCTCAAGGAGCGCCTCATGCACCACCACCCTGAAGGCCTGCTGGCCGACCTCCCCATCCTGCTCGCCCAGCAGCAGCACCGGCGTCGCCTGCTCACCTTGAGCGCCGGCCTGCTGCTTGCCGGCTGCGGCGGGGGTGGAAGCGACAGCGATGGCACGGCCGCCACGCCGGCGCCATCCCCCTCGCCATCCCCAGCCCCGGCGCCCTCCAGCTGTGCCCTGATCCCCGAGGAAACGGCCGGCCCCTATCCCGGCGACGGATCGAACAGCTCGGGTGGCCAGATCGCCAACGCGCTGGCCCTGACGGGCATCGTGCGCCAGGACATGCGCCGCTCGATCGCCGGCGCCAGCGGCCTGGCCGAAGGCGTGCCCCTCACCCTCACGCTGCAACTGGTGAACGCCAACGGCGGCTGCGCCAACCTGGCCGACTACGCCGTGTACCTTTGGCACTGCGACCGCGAGGGCCGCTACAGCATGTACAGCAGCGGTGTCACCGGCGAAAACTACCTGCGTGCCGTGCAGGTCAGCGGCAGCGACGGGCGGCTCAGCTTCGTGACCATCTTCCCGGGCTGCTACGACGGCCGCATGCCCCATATGCACTTCGAAGTGTTCCGAAGCTCGGCCCAGGCCACCAGCTTTGCGAGCAAGATCCGCACCTCGCAGATCGCCTTTCCGACCGACGTCTGCACCAGCATCTACAACAATGCCGCCGGCTACACCACCAGCCGCACCAACTTCGCCCGCATCAGCTTTGCCACCGACAACGTGTTCAGCGACGGCACCACCCTGCAGATGGCCAGCGTCAGCGGCGACCTGACGAACGGCTACCAAGCCACCCTCGTGGTCGGGGTCGGCGGGTGACGCGTTGCCTGGTCGTCGACGACGACGCCGACATCCGCCTGGGCCTGCAGGACTACCTGCAGCGCTTCGGCTTCACGGTGTCGCTGGCGGCCGATGGCGCGCAGATGCGCCGGCTGGTGAACGCCGAGCGTTTCGATCTGGTCGTGCTGGACCTGCTGTTGCCTGACGAAGACGGGCTGTCGCTGTGCCGCTGGCTGCGCGAGCGCGGTCTGCCCGTGCTCATGCTCACCGCCATCGGCGACCCCGCCTCGCGCGTCGCCGGGCTCGAGATGGGCGCCGACGACTACCTGGCCAAGCCCTTCGAGCCGCGCGAGCTGGTGGCGCGCATGCGTGCGGTGCTGCGTCGCGTCCGGCGCAGTGAGCCCGCCCGAGGTCTCGCCTTCGCCGGCTGGCGCTTCGACCGCGAGCAGCGCATCCTCATCGGTGCCGACGGGGAAGGGCTGATGCTCTCCAGCGCCGAGTACCGCTTGCTTGCCGCCTTCCTGGACCACCCGCGCCGCGTGCTCAGCCGCGAACGCCTGCTGCAGCTCACCCGTGCCGACGGCACCGAGGTCAGCGACCGCGCCATCGACCTCGCCGTCTCGCGCCTGCGCGCCAAGCTGGGCGACGCCGCGCGCGAGCCGCAGCTGCTGCGCACCGTGCGCGGCGAGGGCTACAGCCTGGATTGCGAGGTCACCCCATGCTCGCTCGACTGAAGGCCCTGCTCTTCGACACGCTGGCCAAGCGTCTGGCTTGGCTGATGTGGGGCGCCCTGGTGGTCAGCCATCTCGCGGCCTATGCCGTGTTTCACGCGGGCGTGAGCACCGCACCCGCCCCACCCGCTGACCCGCAGGGCTGGGAACGAGCGGCCCCACCGGGTGCTTGGCAGGGTGACGAACCTGGGCCAGCGGACGCACCGCGCGAACGCCGTGGTCCGTCGCACCCCCGCCCCTCAGGCGAGCCGCCGCCAAGGGCCATGCCCACCTTCCCCTCGCTGCCGCCCACGCCGGGTTTGCCGGACAGCGGGCACCGTGCGCTGCCCACGTCCGCCTTTGTACTGGATTACGGCGTGCGCTTGGCGGTGATCGCGCTGGCCGCCGTGCTGGGCGCCCGGTGGCTGGCTCGGCCGCTGCACGAGCTCGCGCGCGCCAGCCGCGGCATGGCCCTGCAACTTCGCAAGGGCCAGACGGTGCCGCGCTTGAGCGAAGCCTCCGGCACGCGGGAGGTTCGCGAGCTCGCTCATGCCTTCAACGACATGGGCGAGCAACTGCGACGGCAGTACGAGGGACGCTCGCTGATGGTGGCAGCCATCTCCCACGACCTGCGCACCCCGCTCACCCGGCTGCGCATGCGTCTGGAAACGCAGGACGACCTGGAGCGCCTGCGCACCCAGGGCGTGGCCGACCTGCGCGAGATGTCTGCGCTCATCGACAGCGTGCTTCAGGTCTTCCAGCCCAGCGCAGCCTCCACCGAGTCCGCACGCCCTGTGAAGCTGGCGCCTCTTGTGCAGGCGCTGGTGGACGACGCGCAGGCCCTGGGCCACGACGTGCAGTTGCTGCAACCGGTTCCGGATCTGTCCCTGCGCGTGCCTCCGCTGGCGCTGCGCCGCGTGCTGGACAACCTGGTGGGCAATGCCGTGCGCTACGGCCAGCGGGCGCGCATCGGCGTCACCGAGTCGGCCGGGCGGATCGGCCTGGTCGTGGAGGACGATGGACCGGGCATCCCTGAGGCCCTGCACGAAGCCGTGTTCGAGCCCTTCGTGCGCGTGGAGAGCTCGCGCCACCGCGCCAGCGGCGGCGTGGGACTGGGCCTTTACATCGCCCGCCAGCTGGCCGAGGGCATGGACGCCGAATTGAGACTGCACAACCGGCCCGAGGGCGGCTTGCGCGCGCAATTGTCTTTCTGAGCAGAGACCCAACCGGCAGCCAGAACCTCAGCCTGGGTGCTGCCCGGCGCGTCACTTTCCCGTCACGTCGGATGCCTACATTCGCGCCCCGTCCCGCCCCGGGGCTGCCGAACCTGACGCATGCGACGGATCCTGCTCAGCCTGCTCCTGCTCAGCCTGTTGAGCGCCTGCTCCACCCGCCAGCTGGCCCTGCGCGGGGCGGCGGACGCCTTGGCCGCTCAGGGGCAGGCGCCGGAGGACGATCTGCAATTGGCGCGCGAGGCCAGCGCCTTCTACCTCAAGCTGTCCGAGTCGGTGCTCCGCGAGCAGCCCGGCCATGCGCCCCTGGCGCTGGCGGTGAGCAGCGGCTTCGCGCAATACGCTTATGCCTTCGTGGCCTTTGACGCTGAGCGAATGGAAAGTCGCGATGCCAAAGCCGCGCTGCGCGGGCGCCAGCGAGCGGCGCGGCTGTACGAACGCGCACTGAACCACGCCATGGCCGCCCTGCAAGACCAGCAGCCAGGGCTGGTGAAGCGCCTGGCAGTCGGAGAAGACCCTGGCTTGCAAGCGCAGCAGGTGGCACTGGCGTACTGGGCCGCCACGTCCTGGGCGGCGCTCATTTCGCTGTCCAAGGATCAACCGGAACGGGTGGCCGAGCTGCCGCAGGCGCTGCGCCTGGCACAGGCAGCCGACCGCCTGGAGCCGCAGCACGCCGACGGGGCGCTGGCCAGCTTGCTCGGCACTCTGGAAGCCTCGCGGCCGGGTGGTTCCATCCGCCTCGCCGAGCGGTACTTCGAACGCGCCCGACAGGCCGCTGGCGGGCGCCAGGCCGGCGTCTTGCTGGCCGAGGCAGAGGCCCTGGCCAGCGCCGATCGCGAACGGTTTGAAGCGCTGCTTCGCGAGGCCCTTGTCGTGGCGCAGACCCACCGCAGCCTGGCCAACGAAGTGATGCGCGAGCGCGCGCAATGGCTGCTTGACACCCTGGACGAACGATTCTGATGAGCTCTCTTGCACGACGTTGCTTGGTCACCCTGTTGGCCGCGCTGCCGCTGACCGCACTGGCGCAGGCCCCGCTGCTGCGCATCGCCAGCGTGGTGCCGAAGAACTCGCCTTACCACCAGCAGATGCTCGAAATGGGCGAGGCTTGGCGCGCAGCGCAGGGCGGAGCCGGTCGCTTCACGGTGTTCACCGACGGCAGCCAGGGCGGCGAGGCAGAGATCGTGCGGCGCATGCGCATCGGCCAGTTGCAAGGGGCGCTGATCTCGGTGGTTGGGCTGCGCGACATCGAACCCAGCATCGCCGCCTTGCAGAACCTCCCCTTGCTGTTCCGCAGTTGGGAGGAACTGGACTTCGTGCGCGAGCGCATGCGCGGCGCCATGGAGAAGCGCTTCCTCGACAAGGGCTTCGTCGTCATCGGCTGGGGCGATGCTGGCTGGGTGCGCTTCTTCTCCACCAAGGCGGCGCTGCGCCCCGAGGAATTCAAGGGTCGTAAGTTCTTCGCCTGGGGCTCGGAGCCTGAACAGCAGGCCATCATGAAGAGCCTGGGCTACACCCCGGTGCCGCTGGAGACCGGCGACGCGTTGGCCGCCATCCAGACCGGCATGATCGAGGTGCTGCCTTCCACGCCGTACTTTGCGCTGGCCACCCAGGTGTACGGCACCGCCGCGCACATGCTGGAGCTGAACTGGGCGCCCATCGTCGGCGCGTTGGTGGTCACGCAGAAGGCCTGGTCCGCCATGTCGCCGGCCGCGCAGCAGGCGTTGCTCCAGTCGGGCGAGAAGGCGGGCGTGGCCATGCGCCAGCATGCCCGCAAGGAGGTCGACGAGGCCGTGGCGGCGATGGTCAAGCGCGGCCTCACCGTGCACCGCCCGACCGAGGCGCAACTGAAGGAATGGCAGCAACTGGCCGAGCAGCTGTATCCGCGTATCCGCGGCAGCCTCGTACCGGCCGACACCTTCGATCAGGTCTTCCAGCATGTCCGCGCCTACCGCGCCGGTCAGCGCTGATCCGGTGCGGTCGCCGACACCGCTGCCCGAGTTGGACACGCCGCATCCCGCGCCCGGCGCCTGGGCGCGCCTGGAGCGCCTGGATGAAGTGTTGGCCGTGCTGGCGCTGGCCTTGATGGTGCTGGTGCCCTTGGTCGAGCTGGCCGCCCGTCCGCTCTTGGGTGCAGGGGGCGAGAACGCCTCGGTGCTGGTGCAGCACCTGGGCTTGGTGATGACCATGGCCGGTGCCCTGGCGGCCGAGAGGCATGGCCACCTGACCAGCCTGGGCAGCAGCCTGGCCCAGCGAGGCGGGTCCCGCCTGCAAGCCTGGGCGAGCGGCACCGCCGATCTGGGAGCCGCGGCCATTTGCGCCCTGCTGGCCCTGGCCAGCGGGCAATTCGTGCTGAGCGAGGTGGACGCCCCGCTGCAGCTGGCCTACGGCATACCGGTCTGGTGGGTTCAGGCCTTCATGCCGCTGGGCTTCGGCCTGATTTCACTCAAGCTGGCGCTGCGCCTACCTCGGCGTCACGGCTGGATCCACGCCTGGGCACTGCTGCTGCCCTTGCTGGCGTTCGCGCTGGGCTTGCGCTTTGAGGAGGCTTTGCCGCCGCTGGGCCTGGGCGTGGCGGCTGTGGCGCTGCTCTTGCTCCTGGGTTCCCCGGTGTTCGCAGTGCTCGGGGCACTGGCCTTGCTGCTGTTCTGGTCCGATGGCCTGCCGCTCGCCTCGGTGCCGCTGTCGCACTACCAGATCACCGTCAACCCTTCGCTGCCGGCCCTTCCGCTCTACACCCTGGCTGGCCTGGTGATGGCGCGCAGCGGCGCGGCCGAGCGACTCAGTCGCCTGTTCGTTGCCGCGTTCGGTGGAGGCGTCCGTGGCAGCGTGGTGGCCACGGCCCTGCTGTGCTCGGGCTTCACCGCCTTCACCGGCGGCAGCGGCGTGACCATCCTTGCCCTCGGCGGGCTGCTTCTGCCCCTGCTGCTGAAAGCCGGTTATCCGGAGCGACGCGGGATCGGCCTGGTGACCAGCGCCAGCGCGCTGGGCGTGCTGCTGGCGCCTTCGGTGCCGCTCATCCTGTACGCGGTGCTGGCCCGCGTGCCCATCGCCGACATGTTCCTAGCGGGCCTGTTGCCGGCGCTGCTCATGGTGGCGGTGCTGCTGCTGCTGGGGGGCTTCCTGCGCCGCGATGCGGGTGCACCGGCGGCGCCCGCAGAGCCGCCCGGCTCGGTGGTGCGGGCCGCTTGGGCGGCGCGCTGGGAGCTGGCGGCGCCGCTGGTGGCGCTGGGCTCCCTGGGGGGAGGGCTGGCCACACCGGTGGAGAGCGCGGCGCTGACCGCCGCTTACGCGCTGTTCACGCAGGCGCTGGTGCATCGCGAACTGCGCGCAGCGGCCGTCGGTCGGTTGCTGCTCGATGCGGCGCAGATCATCGGCGGGGTGTTGCTCATCCTGGGCATGGCCCTGGCGCTGACCAATTTCATGGTGGACGCCGGCATTCCCGACCGCGCCGTCGAATGGGTACAGAGCGCGGTGCCCAACCGCCATGTCTTCCTGTTGCTGCTCTGCCTGTTCCTGTTCCCGGCCGCGGCATTGATGGAAATCTACGCCGCCATCGTCGTGCTGGTGCCGCTTTTGCTGCCTTTGGTGAAGGCCTATGGGATCGACCCAATCCATTTCGGTGTGCTCTTCCTGGCAGCCATGGAGGTGGGATTTCTCTGCCCTCCCGCCGGCATGAACATCTACTTCGCCTCGGCCATGTTCCGCAAGTCCATCCAGACGGTCGCCGTGTCGGTGCTGCCTGCCATGGGGGCCATCTTCGTCGGCACGCTGCTCATCGCCATGGTGCCGGCCCTGTCCACGGCGCTGCCGGGCCTGATGCGCTGACGCAGGCTCTAATGCCCGCATGAACCCCGAGCCCAAGCCTGCCTCAGCAAATGGCTGGCAGCCCTGCTGGCTGGCCAGCGCCAACGTGCTGAATCTGGCCCTGCCGGGCCGCGCGTTCTATGCCAATCAGGAACCCTATGGCGCGGCCGAGTACCGACGCAAGACCGACTGGCTGGGCCGACAGTTCGAGCGCCTGGGTGCCGATGTGCTGGCCGTGCAAGAGGTGTGGGACGAGGCGGCCCTGCGAGACGCCGTGGCTGCGAGTGGTTTGCGCTATGCCCATGTGCTGGCGCCGGGTGCCGAGCAAGGGGCCAGCGGCACGCCCTGCCTGGGCTTGGTGACCCGCTGGGAGCTGGAGGCCTGGGAGCGGCACGCCGCCTTCGACCCCTGTGATGCCGTGCAGGTTCCCGAGTTGGGCCTGCACGCAGGCTTCGAGCGGCCCCTGCTGCAGGCTAGGCTCCGCGGGCCCAAAGGCCAGGAGCTCACGCTGCTCAACTGCCACCTGAAGAGCAAGCGCCCGAAATTTCTGCAGGACGAGGCCGGAGAGCCTCTGGAGGATCGCGACGACCCGGCCACCGTGGCGCGCGCCACGCTTCGTTCGCTGCTCATGCGCGCGGCCGAGTGCTGCGCCATGCGTCGCATCGTCTCCCGTTTGACGCAGGGTCGTCACACGCCGCTGGTGCTGGTGGGGGACTTCAACGACAGCCCGCACGCGGTGACCACGCAGATCGTCACCGCCACGCACAGCGTCGCCTTTGACCGCGCGGCGGCCGACACCGCGCTCTTCCACGCCTGGGATGTGCAGACCGAGGCCGCGCTGCGCCGCGACATGGCCTACAGCCATGTGCACCAGGGCTGGCCCGAGTTGCTGGATCAGATCTGGGTCAGCGAGGAGTTCGACGCCCGCTCGCGGCGCAGCCTCGGCGACGTCAAGCGCGTCGAGGTCTTCAACGACCACCTGCACGAGGGCCGCGACCGCAGCCGCAGCGACCACGGCTTCCTGCGCGCGCTCTTGCGTTGGCGGACATGAAAAAGGCCACCCGAGGGTGGCCTTGGATGGCGCGTAGGCCGGTCAGAACCGGTGCACCAGGTTCAGCGAGTAGGCGCTGGAATCGCGACCGGGCTTGTCGGTGATGCCGTAGTACAGGCCTTGCGCGAAGGGCAGGACCTGGCTGCCGGTCTTGTTGTCGATGCGTGAGCCCGACAACCAGATCTGCGTGCGCTTGCTCAAGGAATGCTCGAGCGCCACACCGGCCACCGCCATGTCGCGCGCGTTGTTGGCGTCGTCGTACTGGCCGTAGCTCACCACCAGCTTGTTGCGGTCGTTGATCTGGTAGTGCACGCCGCCGTAGAGCAGGTCGCCGTCCCAGCCCAGGTTCTTGGCAATCTGAGCGCCTGCGGCCAGGAAGCTGGCGCGCAGAGGCGCCGGCGCCGAGGCACCGATCGAGGCGCGCAGCTGGGGGCCGAGGATGGAGTTGGCGTCCTTCACCTGCATGTACATGCCGGTGACCTTGTGCGGGCCGAACGCATAGGAGGCGCCGACGATGGTGTTCTCCAGCGCCGTTTGGCCGTCGGAGTTCTTGCGCTGGTTGAAGCCCACGCCGATGTCGAGGCCACCCACCGCATAGCCGGCGCTGATGCCGGTGAAGCGTCCATTGCCCAGGCCGCCTTCACCGGCGCCCACCATCACGTTCAGGCGCAGTCCACCCTTCTCGGCCACGTACTGCACCGAGTTGTCGATGCGCACCTCGATGCCGGTCGGGGCCGCGAACAGGGTCAGCATGTTGCCGACGTTGCCCGCCTGATGCGGGTCGAAACGGCCGTAAGTGGCGAAGGCCGGGCTGTACTGGCGACCGCCGAGCACGGCGCCTACCGGTGTGACGATGCCGGCCCAGGCCTGTCGGTGCCAGAAGCGGTTTTCCAGGCTGGCGTTCAGTGTGGCACCCAGCGATGCGGGGTTTGCCGGGTTGGTCAACGCTGCTCGAACGGTCAGCGGCACGCCGGCGAACACCCATTCAGGCAGCGTGGTGCCGCTCACCGGGGTCTGCTGGCTCTGGCTGCCGGTGTCGGCGTAGAACTGGTGCTCCAGCGTGAACATGGCCTTCCAGCCCGGCGCGATTTCCTCGGTGCCGCGCACGCCCAGGCGCGAGCCGACCTGCTGGCCGCTGGAGACGAAGCGGCGCGTCTTGCTGCCCGCACCGTCGATGGCCACCACGCCCACGTCGACGATGCCGAACAGGTTGATGCTGGACGAGGCACTTTGAGCCTGGGCGCCGAGCGAGGCAGCGGCCGCCAGGGCCAGCAGCGAAAGTTGCTTTTTCATGATGGTTTTCCTTGCGCGCTTTACTTGACCCAACCCTTGGCCTTCAGCGCGTCATAGAGCGCCCCGGCGAACAGGCTGTGCGACTTCAGCGAGGGGTGTACGCCGTCGGCGAACATGGAGTTGTCGGGTGTCACACCCGGGGGCAGCGCACGCAGGAAAGGATTGGCCGGGCTGGGTGCCGGGCCAACGATGAAGCAGAACGAAGAGCTGGACCCCAGCGAGGCCGGCACGTCACACACCGGCGCCTGCACGTTGACAAGGCCCACCGACGCGGGGTTGGTGTACCACTGCGAAGCCAGCGCGCCGGCATCGAACAGCATCACGCTGCTCTCGGGCACCGAGAACTCGCGCTTCACGGTGTCGTTGTAGGCACCGGCCAGGGCGGTGATGAGGCCTTGCGTGGAGGCGCCACCGGCCACGCCGAACGGCGTCTGCGCAGCGTTCGGGATGGTCATGACGACGATGCGCTTGGCGCCGGCCGCCTGCAGGCGGCGCACCTGGGCGAGCGTGTCCAGGCCGGCCTGAACCATCTCGGGTCCGTACTTGTTGGTGATCAGCGCCGTGGACTCTGCGGTCGTCAAGGGGCGACCCAGGCGGGCACTCTCGGTGGCGATTTCTGTGCCCGCGGCGGTGGCCTGGAAGAACACGTCGTTCGCCCCGGCCCACACGACCACCAGGTCGGTGTTCTGGAAATTGCCCTTGGCCAACGCGCGGTCCACCTGCGTGCTCACCGGCACGGCGGCCTGTGCGGTACAGGCGCCGGCGCTGTTGGGGTTGCAACCCACGCCCGGCACCTTGGCCACGCGCGAGCCGCCCTGGGCATAGTTCGTGGCGTTGGGCGCAGTGTTGGCACCGTTGGTCGCGGCGACCGGGCTGGCCGCACCCACCTCAAAGCGCTCGGGCGCGATGGCAATGCCCAGACGGGCGGCCAGCAGCTCGTTCCAGATCGCCCCGGGGCTGTTCGTGAACTTGCCCACCAGATCGGCGGCCTGTTTGGGCACGCCGGCGTTGAGTTGCAGGATCAGCGAGTTGCCGCGCGAATAGGCGCCGCCATCGCTCAGGCTGTCGCCGAACACGATCAGGCGCGTGGTGTCGTTGGTCGGCGGAGCCGAAATCGGGGCGGGCGCGGGGCCGTCGCCGCCGCCGCAGGCGGCAAGCAAGGCGGCCAGCGCCAGGGCGCCAAGCGCATGGCGGGTTTTCATGGGGGTCTCCTGGTTCGCAGCCGGGGCGGGCCGCCGTCTTCTATGGAAAGCGCAGCATGCCATCTTGCTTGCCGGAGTTCCTAGAGCGATGACTTGGATGCCACTCCAAGGAAACCCTAGGTGTCCGCCTTTTTGGGCAAGACCGCACACCGGTGCCCTTTGCGCTTGCAGTCAGACTGCCGCCAGCTTTCTGGCGTCCACTACGGGGTTTCATCCATCCTCTCAACCAAGGCCCGCTCGGGCAGGAGACCGACATGACGACTCGTGACGTGGTGGTGCTGGGCGCAGCGCGTTCTGCCGTGGGAACCTTTGGCGGCTCGCTGGCCGACATGGAACCGGCCGAACTGGCCGGCCAGGTGATGAAGGAGGCAGTGGCGAGGAGCGGGGTCGACCCGGCTGCCATCAGCCACGTCACCGTCGGCAACGTCATTCCCACCGAAAGCCGCTTTGCCTACGTGGCACGGGTGGCCAGCATCCAGGCCGGGCTGTCGATGGACAGCGTGGCCATGGCGGTGAACCGGCTCTGTTCCTCGGGCCTGCAGGGCATCGTGACCACGGCGCAGAACATCCTGCTCGGCGACTGCGACTACGGCATCGGCGGCGGCGTGGAGGTGATGAGCCGCGGCGCCTACCTCTCACCCAGCATGCGCAGCGGCGCGCGCATGGGCGACGTGAAGATGCTTGACGCCATGGTCGCCACCCTCACGGACCCGTTCGGCGTCGGCCACATGGGCATCACCGCCGAGAACCTGGTAACGAAGTGGGGCATCACCCGCGAGGAGCAGGACCAGCTGGCCGTCGACTCCCACCGCAAGGCCGCCGCCGCCATCGCCGAGGGCCGCTTCAAGAGCCAGATCGTGCCCATCGTCAAGCAGACGAAAAAGGGCGAGGTGGTGTTCGACACCGACGAGCACGTGAAGCCCGGCACCACGCTGGAAGGCTTGGCGAAGATGAAACCCGCCTTCAAGAAGGACGGCTCGGTGACGGCGGGCAACGCCTCGGGCATCAACGACGGCGCCGCCTTCTTTGTGCTGGCCGACGCCGCCCGCGCCGCCGCCGATGGCCACCAGCCGCTCGCGCGGCTGGTCAGCTACGCGCTGGCGGGTGTTCCGAACGAGGTGATGGGCGAAGGCCCCATCCCGGCGTCGAAGCTGGCCTTGCAGCGCGCCGGCCTGACGCTCGACCAGATCGACGTCATCGAAAGCAACGAGGCCTTCGCCGCCCAGGCCATCGCCGTGTCGCGCGGGCTCGGGCTGGACCTCGCCAAGGTCAACCCCAACGGCGGCGCCATCGCGCTGGGCCACCCCATCGGCTGCTCGGGCGCCTTCATCGCCACCAAGGCGGTGTACGAGCTGCATCGCAGCGGCGGGCGCTACGCGCTGGTGACCATGTGCATTGGCGGCGGGCAGGGGATTGCGGCGGTGTTCGAGCGGCTGTGAGGGGGCGCCGCACCGTTCGGTGCGGGCATGCGCAGGGCCCCACAAAGGGAAACCGGCGCCTCGGCGCCGGTCCGTTGAGCGCGCGCGGGCGCCTGGGCCAGGCCTGCTGAGCGCGCTTGCGGCGGGCCAGTGCGCCCAAGCCCGCGAGGCCGGCCGCGAGCAGGGCCCATGAGCCGGGTTCAGGAACGACGCTGACGGTCAGCTGACCAGCCTGTTCGGTGCCAAAGAACACCGTCTCGTGCGTGCCCACGGTGCTGAACGCGGCGCCGTCGAATTAGAAGTAGATGCCAATCGTGTTCACGTCGGTCTGCGCGCCAAAGGAAGCCGTTGTGTTGCCGGGCACGATGGTGAACGGGAGCTCCTGATCCCGGCAAGTGGCCGGTGCGCCGGTGGAGACCGTCACCGTGCAGCTCAGCAGCGAGCCCACGGGCACCGTGGTGTTCTCGGTCACAAAGTCGGGCAACACCACCGAGAACGAGCCGCTGAACATCTCGCTGTTGAAAACGAAGGAGCTGAGGGCGGTGAAGTCGTAGCGCACATCGGCGCTGGCCGATCCCGAGGCCAACAGGGTGGCCGTGGCCGCGGCGGCGAGGAGGGCGCGAGGGGCTTTCAGGTGCACGGTGGGTGTCCGGTGGCAGGGTGGGAGGGCTTGCGCGCAGGGTGGCGCCTTCTGGGTGGCGGTGCCACACCCGATGTCCCCAAAACTGTGGGGGCGAGGCGCTTGGGGTCGTGTGCGCCGCACGTGCGGCGCGGAGATCAGGGTTTTCCTGGATCGGTGTCGCCGCGCTCGCCGCAAGGCGTCTGGGTTCATGCACCCCATTTCGTTCGGACCCGCCATGCCCACGCTTGCCTCCTCGCGCCGCCCCGTCACCCTGGCCGCGCTCGCCCTGCTGCTCAGCGCGTCGGCCCATGCCGACGTCTTTCTGTTCGGCGTCTTCGAGAACAGCCAAGCTTGCACGCGGTGGAGCCAAGTCGCCTGCTGGCGAAACTTCACCACGGGCGCGGCCATGGGCCGGGCGCCAGGCCCGGATGACTGGGTCATCCTGGGGGGCGACAACGCGACCCAGACTGCTGAGCGCAACGACCGGTTCCAGTTTGTCGGCGTCCATTGGCTGCCCGGTTTTGGCGGCCGCGGGTCCTTTCCCAGCTACTTCACGCAGCGCGGAACCCTGCAGTCGCTGGTTCTCTCTGTCGGGGAAGGGCGCTACACCCTGGCGGGCGGCCTGGGAAGCTTCGGTTTGGTCCAGGTGGGCTCGGGCTCGATGCAAGGCCAGCGCAACGACGGCGTGCTGCGCACCCCGGTTCTCGAGGTCACCGGTGGGCGCCTTTTCACCTCCGGGCAGATCCAGGTGGGCGACGACGTCTTCGACCTGCATGCCCGCTCCAGCGGCGAGGTGCGCTTGGCCGGCACGGGCACGCTGGATGCCCTCGGGGGCCTGCAGGGGGCGGGCCTCAACGCCCAGTACGTCACGTCCACCTTGGTGATGGATGGCGGCACCCTGAACACGCCCTTCATCCGCGACTTCACCGACCTGCGCGTGGGCAGCACGGCGGGGCGAGTGGGCAGCCTGAGTCTGGCCAGTGGCAAGACGGCGAGCACCCGCCGCCTGGCGGTGGGCCGCGACGGCGG
>JAFLDE010000040.1 GCA_017302655.1 Burkholderiales bacterium | reverse complement strand
CAGATCCGCAAGGGCAGCACGGCGATGTCGACCTCGACGCGCAACTTCCCGAACCGTCTCGGCATCGACACCAACGTCTATCTCGGCTCGGCCGAACTCGCCGCCGTCTGCGCGCTGATGGGCCGGAGGCGTGGAGCGTGCTCCAGGCGGCCGGCTGCCTGCAATGGACTGTGAGCGAGACCAACGCATGAAACTGTTTGACGACCTGCTCGCCGCTGGCGAGGAACTCAGCGCCATCCGGCGCGACATCCACCGCCATCCCGAGCTGTGCTTCAACGAGCAGCGCACCAGCGACCTGATCGCCTCGCTGCTGCAGGGCTGGGGCATTCCGGTCATTCGCGGCCTGGGCAAGACCGGCGTGGTGGGCGTGGTGCAAAACGGCAACAGCCCGCGGGCGGTGGGTCTGCGTGCCGACATTGACGCGCTGCCGATGACCGAAGTCAACCGCTTCGCCCACGCCAGCAGCTACCCCGGCCGCATGCACGCCTGCGGCCACGACGGCCACACCGCCATGCTGCTGGCCGCGGCCCGGCACTTCAGCCGCTACCGCAATTTCGACGGCACGGTCTACCTGGTCTTCCAACCGGCCGAAGAGGGCGGCGGCGGGGCGCGCGAGATGATCAAGGACGGTCTGTTCGAGCGCTGCCCGATGGACGCCATCTTCGGCGCGCACAACTGGCCGGGCCTGGCGGCGGGCGAGTTCGCGCTGGCGCCGGGACCGGTGTTCGCCAGCAGCAACGAGTTCCGCATCGTGCTCAAGGGCAAGGGCGCACATGGCGCCATGCCGCACCTGGGCCGCGACCCGGTGCCGGTGGCCTGCCAGCTGGTGCAGGCCTTCCAGACCATCCTCACGCGCACGATGCGGCCCATCGACACCGGGGTCATCTCGGTGACCATGATCCACGCTGGCGAGGCGACCAATGTGATCCCGGAGAGCGTGGAGCTGCAGGGTACGGTGCGCACCTTCACGCTGCCGGTGCTGGACCTGATCGAGCAGCGCATGCGCGAACTCAGCCAAGGCTTGGCCGCGGCTTTCGAACTGGCGGTGGACTTCGAGTTCCACCGCAACTACCCGCCGACGGTGAACCATGTAGCGGAGACGGACTTCGTGCGCCAGGCGCTGACCGAGATGGGCGCCAAGGTCAGCCACTTCGAGCCGACCATGGGTGCCGAGGACTTCAGCTACTACCTGCTGGAGAAGCCGGGTTGCTACTTCCTCATCGGCAATGGCGACGGCGCGCACCGGCCGGAGCTGGCCGGTGCCGGCCCCTGCACCCTGCACAACCCGAGCTACGACTTCAACGACGCCCTCATTCCGGTGGGCGGCACCATGTGGGTGCAACTGGCGGAGCGCTACCTGAATGGATGACGCACAAGTTCTTGCCGACACGCGGCATTGGGTCGATCAGGCGGTGATCGGGCTCAACCTCTGCCCCTTCGCAAAGGCGGTGCAGGTGCAGGGCAAGCTGCGTTACGTGGTCAGCCGGGCCGACACGGTCGAGGCGCTGATCTACGACCTGGGCCGCGAGTTGAACGCCCTGCACGACGCAGACCCGGAGCAGGTGGAAACCACCCTGCTCATCCACCCGCAGGTGCTCACCGACTTCCTGGACTACAACGACTTCCTGGATGCCGCCGACGCCTTGGTGGAGGAACTGGGGCTGGCCGGCGAGTTGCAGGTGGCGAGCTTTCACCCGCAGTACCAGTTCGAGGGCACGAAGGCCGACGACATCACCAACTACAGCAACCGTTCGCCCTACCCCACGCTGCACCTGCTGCGCGAGAGCAGCATCGACCGCGCCGTCGAGGCCTTCCCCGAGGCCGAGCGCATCTTCGAGGCCAATATCGAGACTTTGCAACGGCTCGGCATCGGGGGCTGGCTGGCCCTGGGGCTCAAGAAGTAATGCCCGCCTCCCTGGCCGACTGCCTGGTCGTCGCGATTTCCTCGCGCGCGCTCTTCGACTTCGAGGAGGAGAACCAACTCTTCGAAGCCGCCGACGACCGCGCCTACATGGCCTTGCAGCAGGAGCGCCTGCAGCAGGCCGCCAAGCCAGGCATTGCGTTTTCACTGGTGAAGAAGCTGATGGCCTTCAACCAGGACCGCCAACGCGTGGAAGTGGTGGTCCTGAGCCGCAACGATCCGATCTCGGGGCTGCGCGTCTACCGCTCGGCCGAGCAACTCGGCCTGCCCATCCTGCGCGGTGTGTTCACGCGCGGCCGTGAACCCTGGCGCTACCTGAAGCCGCTGCACGCGCAGCTCTTCCTGAGCGCCAATGAGGCCGATGTGCGCGAGGCCTTGGCCGCCGGCGTGCCGGCCGCGCGTGTCTTCCCGGCCACCGCACAGGCCAGCGACGCCCACCCGGACGAGTTGCGCATCGCCTTCGATGGCGACGCCGTGCTGTTCAGCGACGAGGCCGAGCAGGTGTTCCAGCGCGACGGCCTGGCCGCCTTCCAGGCTCACGAGCAGCACCGCGTGCACGAACCCCTGCCACCCGGCCCCTTCAAGCCCCTGCTGGCGGCACTGCACGCGCTGCGCGAACAGGGCGACCGCCCCGGCGGCATGCGCGTGCGCACCGCTTTGGTGACGGCACGCAGCGCACCCGCCCACGAACGGGCGGTGCGCACCTTGATGAGTTGGAACATCGAAGTGGACGAAGCGATGTTCCTCGGCGGCCTGGCCAAGGGCGAGTTCCTGCGCGAGTTCGAGCCCGACTTCTTCTTCGACGACCAACTCGGTCACGTGCACAACGCGGCCCCGCATGTGCCCGCTGGCCACGTGGCCAGCGGCGTGGCGAACGCACTGCGCTGAAGAAAGGCTAGCGCCCCCCTCAGATGAAGGGGGTGTTTAGACGCGCGACACCAGTCCAACTCGCGCTTACCCGCTACGGGTTGTCACGAAGCTCCGGCAGAGTCGCGCCTTCGTGTTCGCATTCCCCTCTTCCTCCATGCACCGCATCCTTTCCGGCGCTCCCATGCGTCTCGCTGCGCTCACGGCGCTGCTCTTCAGCGGCTGGGCTCAGGCCCAGGTGTCCAACGTCAAGATTGGTGTGCTCCAGGGCACCTCGCACAAGTCGGCGTTCGAGAACCAGATGGCCACGGGCATCCGAGGCATCGTCACCGCGCGCGATAACAACGGCTTCTGGATCCAGGACGACGGCGACAGCAACCCGCTGACCTCGGACGCGATTTACATCTTTGTGGGTTCCGGCGGCACCAAGCCCGCTGTGGGCGCCGATGTGACCGTCGGCGGTCGCCTGCTGGAGTTCCGCCCCGGCAGCGACGCCAACAACTTGACGCTGACCGAGATCTCCGCCGTGGCGGCCAATTCGGGCTCGGTGGTGGTGAACTCGCTGGGCAATTCCCTGCCGGCCGCGCGCGTCATCGGTGCGGTGGGCAGCATCATTCCCAATGCCATCGCACCGAACGTCGGCAACGTGGAAACGCATGCCGGCTACACCCTGCAGCCAGGCCTGTACGCGATGGACTTCTACGAGTCGCTCGAAGGCATGCGCGTGAGCATGGCCTCAGCCGTCTCCACCAGCCCGACGCTGACCGGCGACTACAACGGCGACACCTTCGTGGTCAGCCGCGGTCAGTTGGGCACTGGTGTCATGTCGCCCCGCGGCGGCGTGGTGCTGGCCTCCGGCCAGTTCAACGGCCACCGCATCGCCATCGACAACCGCTTGACCAGCACCATGGGCGTGACCGCACCGACGGTGAACGTGGGGGCGCAGATCGACGGCATCGCCGGCGTCATCGATTACAGCTTCAACAACTACCGCCTGCTGCTCACCAGCACCCCCACCGTGACCGCCAGCCCGCTGGTGGCCGAGGTGGCAGCCCCGCGTGCAGCCGGCCACCTGGGCTTCGCCACCTACAACGTGGAGAACCTCGGCGGCAATGCCTCGGCAGCCCGCATCAGCGAGGTCGTCGGCCAGATGCGCGTGAACCTGCAGATGCCCGAGGTGCTCGCGCTGCAGGAGATCCAGGACAACAACGGCAGCACCAACAACGGCGTGGTGGCTGCCGACGTCACGCTGACCCGGCTCACCGACGAGATCAAGGCCACCACCGGCAAGGACTACGGCTTCCTGACCATCAACCCGGTCAACAACACCGATGGCGGGCAGACCGGCGGCAACATCCGTCAGGCCTTTCTGTACGACAAGAGCGTGGTCAGCTTCGACGCCGGCAAGCAGACAGGCGGCGCGCTGGACGCGGTCAGCGCGGTGCTCGGGGGCGACGGCCAGATCGAACTGCAGTGCGGTGCCGCCAGCTTCGCCTGCCTGGCCGGTCGCATCGACCCGACCAACGCCGCCTTCGGCAGCAGCCGCAAGCCGCTGGTGATGGACATGAACGTCGGTGGCCAGCAGATCATCGTCGTCAGCAACCACTTCAACAGCAAGGGCGGCGACCAGCCGCTGTTCGGCCCCAACCAGCCGCCGGTGAACGACTCGGAGACCCAGCGCCTGGCCCAGGCGCAGGCGGTGGCAGCCTTCGTGCAAGGCATCCTAGCGATCAAGCCGAACGCCAACATCATCGTGACCGGCGACCTGAACGACTTCCAGTTCGCCAGCAGCCTGCAACCGCTCTACGCGGCCGGCCTGACCAACATGGTGGACACCCTGGCTCCTGGCGAGCGCTACACCTACAACTACCAAGGCAACGCCCAGGCGCTCGACCACATGTTCGTCTCGGCCAGCCTGCTGGGTGCGGCCTCGTTGGACATCGTGCACGCCAATAGCGAGTTCCGCACGCAGGTCTCCGACCACGACCCGCTGCTGATGACGCTGAATCTCGCCGCCATTCCCGAACCCCAAACCGTCCTGCTGATGCTCGCCGGCCTGGGCCTGCTTTCCCTGCGTCGCCGCAAGGCCGCCTGATCTCACCACGAGGACCTCGACCATGAAGATCCGTTCCATCGCCCTCGCCACCGCCCTGCTCGCCAGTGCTGGCGCCCAAGCCGTTGTCGTGCTCGGCTCACCAGCCAGCACCTATGGCGCCACGTTCGACAACCTGACCACCACCGGTTGGAACAACGACAGCACCATTCCTGGTTGGGAGCTGTACCGCAATCCGGCTGGCGCCGTGTTCGCCGGTGCCAGTGCGGTCGCCGGCTTGGCCGCTGTCAATCACGGCACGGGAACCGCCGGTGGTGTCTACAGCTACGGGGCGAGCGGTGGCGCCGACCGCGCGCTCGGCTCTTTGGGCTCCGGCAATGCCACGTCGGGCGGCAACTTCTGGTATCTGCTGGGCCTGTCCAACGGCAGCAATGTCGCGTTCGACAGCTTCACCCTGCGCTACGACGGCGAGCAGTGGCGCAATGGCGGCAACACCGCCGCGCACTCGCTGGTGCTGGAATACGGCTTTGGCGCTACGGCCGCGGCCGTGACCACTTGGACCGCCACGGGCTTCAACTTCACTGGCCCGGTGGCGACGGGCACTGCAGGCGCGATCGACGGCAACACCACTGGCTTGGTCGCCAGCATCGGCGGCACGATTGCACTGGACTGGCAAGCCGGTCAGACCTTGTGGCTGCGCTGGTTCGATGCCAATGACACGGGCAACGACCACGGCCTGGCGATCGACAACTTCAGCCTGTCCGTGACCGCTGTGCCGGAACCGGGCACCTACGCGTTGATGCTGGCCGGCCTGGGCGCCGTCGGCTTCCTGGCGCGCCGCCGCCGCGCCTGATTCATCGGCTGGCCGGGTGGCTGGCCGGCACGATGCGCACCGACACGGCGCCGTCTGCGGACGGCGCCGTGTCCATTTCACGGCGCGCCTTGGCCTCGCGAGCGCGTTGGATCTGCGCCTGCCAGGCGCGCCACTGGTTCACCGCCTGCTGCAGCTGCGCCCTATCGAGCAAGGGCGACTTGGCGTCGCTCCACGGGAAGAGCAGGGCCACCAGCAGCGCCAGCAGCGGCAGCAGCCAGCGGGCATGCCAGGTGGCACCGCGTGGCAGCGGGGCGGGGGGCTTCACGACAGCGTGACGCGCGCGAACTTGCGCTTGCCCACCTGCAGCACGAAGGTGCCGGGCTGCACGCGAAGGGCCTTGTCACTGATCACCGTGCCGTCGATGCGCACACCACCGCCCTCGACCAGACGCAGACCCTCGCTGCCTGAAGCCACCAGGCCGGCCGCCTTGAGCAAGGCGCCAATGCCCATCTCGCCGCTGAGCGTGATGGACGGGATGTCGTCCGGGATGCCACCGCGGGCGCGCAGCTCGAAGTCCTGCAGGGCTGCCTCGGCCGCCGCCTTGCCGTGGAAGCGGGCGGTGATCTCGGTCGCCAACGCCACCTTGGCCTCCTTGGGGTTGGCGCCGGCCTCGACCTCCGCACGGCGCTGGCCGATGCGTTCCATCGACTCGAAGCTGAGCAGTTCGAACCAGCGCCACATGAGCGTGTCCGAGATCGACAGCACCTTGGCGAACATGGTGTTGGCCGGCTCGGTGATGCCGATGTAGTTGTTCTTGCTCTTGCTCATCTTCTCGACGCCGTCCAGGCCTTCGAGCAGCGGCATGGTCAGGATGCACTGCGGCTCCTGGCCGTATTCCTGCTGCAGGTGACGCCCCATCAGCAGGTTGAACTTCTGGTCCGTGCCGCCCAGTTCCAGGTCGCTCTTCAGCGCCACCGAGTCGTAGCCTTGCATCAGCGGGTAGAGGAACTCGTGCACCGAGATTGGCGTCTGACTCTGGAAGCGCTTGGTGAAATCGTCGCGCTCCAGCATGCGCGCCACGGTGTACTTGGCCGAGAGTTGGATCAAGCCGGCCGCCCCCAGCGGCTCGCTCCATTCGGAGTTGTAGCGAATCTCGGTGCGCGCCGGGTCCAGCACCAAGCTGGCCTGTCGGTAGTAGGTTTCGGCGTTGGCCTTGATCTGCTCCGGCGTGAGGGCTGGCCGCGTGCTGTTGCGGCCCGACGGATCGCCAATCAAGCTGGTGAAGTCGCCGATCAAGAAAATGACCTGATGCCCCAAGTCTTGAAGCTGGCGCATCTTGTTCAGCACCACCGTGTGGCCCAGGTGGATGTCCGGCGCCGTGGGATCCAGGCCCAGTTTGATGCGCAATGGCTGTCCGTTCGCCGCTGATCGAGCCAGTTTGCGCTCCCACTCCGCTTGCGGAAGCAACTCTTGCACGCCGCGCAGCGTGACCGCCAAAGCGGCTCGCACGGCATCGGTGACGGGAAATTCGGGGCGTTCGGCGGACATCGGCAAGGGTTCTCCAGGGGATCGCCAAGCCCGGGACATCCCCGAACGGGACCTGTGGCGGGTGTCGGTAGAATTGACAGCCTCGCGTCCCGTCAGGCGGGAAGCATTCTAGGTGAGAGGCCTGTCCGCGCTCCTGGGTCTACCCAGTCGAGCAGGCGCCCAGGCTCTGCGTTCTTGCCCCACACGCTGCTCTCTGGAAAGAGGGCCACCCCGAGACCTCCGCCGTCGCACCTGTGCGCCGGCCGTCGATTGATTGGCATGAATTTCTGGACTCGATTGGGGCTGGTGTTTGGCCCCCTCGAACGCTTCGTCGCCAGCCACCCGCGGACGCTGATGGGCAGCTTGCTCACAGCGGTGGGTGGATTGGCCGTGACGGCGTTCGGTATCGCCCCGCTCGTTCCTGGCGCGGAGGCTCTGCCCCAGCGCCAGGTGGTGCAGGCCCTGCAAGTTCCCGAACTGGACGCGCAGCTTGCTGCGCTGGCCGAGCATCCGCTGGGCTTGCAGCGCAACGACGCCACCCGCTCCGGGGACAGCGCAGACTCTTTGCTCAGTCGCATGGGCGCGTTCGACCCTGCCTTTGCAACCTTTCTGCGCAGCGACCCCATCGCGCGTCGCCTGCTTCAGGGCCGCGCCGGAAAGCGAGTCACGGTGGAGGCCGACTTGTCCGGCCGCGTGGAGCGCCTGGTGGCACGCTACCCGGCTGAGGGCGAGCACCTAGCAGGCCGCTTCTTCAATCGCCTGGTGGTCGAACGAACCAGCAACCGCGCGCTGGAAAGCCGGCTGGAACTGGGCCGCTACGAAAGCCAAGTGCGTCTGGCCAGTGGCAGCATCTCGAGCACGCTTTTTGCGGCGACCGATGACGCCAACGTCCCGGATGCCGTGGCCTCGCAGCTGGCTGACATGTTCGCCGCCGACGTCGACTTCCACCGCGAGCTGCGCAAGGGCGATCGTTTTTCCCTGGTGTTCGAGACGCTGACGGCCGATGGCGAAGCGGCACCCTGGGCAAGCGGGCGCCTGCTGGCCGCCGAATTCGTGAATGCTGGCCGCGCGCATCAAGCGGTCTGGTACCAGGACGAACATGTCGGCCGAGGCGGCTACTTCGGGATGGACGGCCAAAGCAAGCGCCGGGCCTTCCTGGCCAGCCCCATGGAGTTCTCACGCGTGTCCAGCGGCTTTGCCATGCGCTTCCACCCCATCCTGCAGCGCATGCGCCAGCACAAGGGCATCGATTACGCGGCGCCCAAGGGCACGCCCGTGCGCATCGTGGGTGATGGCGTGGTCGACTTTGCAGGCTGGCAAGGCGGCTACGGCAACATGGTCATCGTGCGCCACAGCGGCGGCAAGGAAACGGTGTACGCCCACTTGAGCCGTGTCGATGTGCGTAAAGGCCAGCGGGTCGAACAGGGGCAACGCGTTGGCCTCGTCGGCGCCACCGGCTGGGCCACCGGTCCGCACCTCCACTTTGAGTTCCGGGTGGGCGGCGTGCACCGCGACCCGCGTCAACTGGCCAAGGCCTCTGAGGCGGTGCGTCTGCCGGCGGCCTCGCTCCCGGGCTTCCGCGCCCAGGCAGAGGACGTGAAGGTCTCGCTGCGTGTCGCATCCTCTCTGGATGCCGGCGTGACCGGCCTGCATTGAGCGAATTCCCGCCCGGCGAGCTCGCCATCGGGCTGATGTCCGGCACCTCGCTGGACGGCGTGGATGGCGTGCTCGCTCGCTTCGACGCAGGCGGCCGCGCCGAGGTTCTGGCCCATGTCGCTCTGCCCATGCCGGATGCGCTTCGTGCCGAGTTGCTGGCGCTGAATCGCCCAGGCGGAGAGAACGAACTGCACCGCGCCGCCTTGGCCAGCAACGCCCTGGCAGACCTCTACGCCGAGGCGGTGGCTGCGCTTCCACGAGGCGCGAAGGTGGTGGGTGCGCATGGTCAGACCGTGCGCCACCGCCCGGAGCTGGGCTACACCCTGCAATTGCTGAATGGCGCCCGCCTTGCGGAGCGCTGCGGCCTGGATGTCGTGGCCGACCTGCGCAGCCGCGACGTGGCTGCAGGCGGGCAGGGTGCGCCGCTCGTTCCGGCATTCCACCGCGCCCAGTTCGGCCGAGCAGGTGCCGATGTGGCGGTGCTCAACCTGGGCGGCATGGCGAACCTGAGTCTGCTCCCTTCGAAAGGCGTCACGCGTGGCTTTGACACCGGGCCGGGCAATGTCCTGCTGGACCTGTGGTACCAGCGCTGCCAGGGCGCCAGTTATGACGCCGGCGGCGCTTGGGCCGCACAGGGTCAGATGCTGCCGGATTTGCTGGACAGGCTTCTGTCTGAGCCCTGGTTGGCGCTGCCGCCGCCGAAGTCCACGGGTCGCGATTTGTTTGATGCGCCTTGGCTGGAGGCGCGGCTAAGGCGGGGCCTGTCGGCCGTTGACGTGCAAGCGACCCTGTCCGAGTTCAGCGCCCGAACGGTTGCCGAAGCGCTGATCGCTCATATGCCCGCAGCCAGCGAGCTCATCGTGTGCGGCGGTGGCGCGTACAACAGCGATCTGTTGCGGCGCCTTGAGCGCCTGCTTCCGGCCTGCACTCTGCTCAGCAGCGACGTGCGCGGGCTCCCGCCGCTGCAGGTCGAAGCTGCGGCCTTCGCCTGGCTCGCGCAGCGCTTTGTGCAGGCGCTACCGGGCAATCTGCCCGAGGTGACGGGCGCCGCTGGCCTGCGGCGCCTCGGGGCGCTGTACCCGGCCTAAACCGAGAAACTCGACCCGCAACCGCAGGTCGTCTGGGCGTTCGGGTTCTTGATGACGAACTGGGCGCCTTGGAGGTCGTCCTTGTAGTCGATCTCGGCGCCGGTGAGGTATTGCAGGCTCATCGCATCGATCAGCAGGGTGACGCCGTTCTTGGTCATCTGCGTGTCGTCGTCGTTGGCCACCTCGTCGAAGGTGAAGCCGTACTGGAACCCACTGCATCCGCCGCCTTGCACGAAGACGCGCAGCTTGAGTTCGGGGTTGCCTTCCTCGGCCACCAACTCGGCGACCTTGGCAGCCGCACTGTCAGTGAAGACCAGGGGTGCGGGCATGGACAGGGTTTCGGCAACGGCATTCATGGGTTCACTCCTACAGAGGCTTGGATTATCCAGGCCAATGAAAAAGGCCGCAGGGGAACTGCGGCCTTCTTGTCCGAAGACAAACGCTGCCAGGTGGGCTTAGCGCTTGCTGAACTGCTTCCGACGGCGGGCGCCGTGCAGACCGACCTTCTTACGCTCGACTTCACGGGCGTCACGGGTCACGAAGCCAGCGGCGCTCAGTTGCGGCTTCAGGGCTGCGTCGTAGTCGATCAGCGCGCGGGTCACACCCAAGCGAATCGCGCCAGCCTGGCCCGACTCACCGCCACCGTGCACGTTCACCTTCACGTCGAAGGCCTCGGCGTTGCCGGTCAGCACCAGGGCTTGACGGGCGACCATGATGGAGGTCTGGCGGCCGAAGAACTGCTCGATGGTGCGACCGTTGATCTCGATCTTGCCGGTGCCCTTCTTGATGAAGACACGGGCCACCGAGGATTTGCGACGGCCGGTGCCGTAATTCCAGTTACCGATCATCGTGCGTCCTTAGATTTCCAGCGCCTTGGGCTGCTGCGCGGCGTGCGGGTGGGACGCGCCGGCATAGACCTTCAGCTTCTTGACCATGGCATAGCCCAAAGGGCCCTTGGGCAGCATGCCCTTGACGGCCTTCTCCAAGGCGCGGCCGGGGTGCTTGGCCTGCATGTCCTTGAACTTGGTGGCGTAGATGCCGCCGGGGAAACCGCTGTGACGGTAATAGATCTTGTCGTCGGCCTTGGTGCCGGTGACACGGATCTTGTCGGCGTTGACGACGACGATGAAGTCGCCGGTATCCACGTGAGGCGTGTAAATGGCCTTGTGCTTGCCGCGCAGTCGGAGTGCCACTTCGCTGGCAACACGTCCGAGCACCTTGTCGGTGGCGTCAATCACAAACCACTCGTGCGTCACTTCGGCCGGCTTGGCGCTGAAGGTCTTCATGAGAGTTCTCTAAAAATGGGCTTGTTACCGCCGCCTCGTCGGTCCCGCTTGTAAATTGCAGGCTCTCTGGATTGGCCCCACGCACCCAAGCCCTGATGGACACGCGGAAAAGCCGGCGAGTATACCGAAGTTCCCGCAGCCCGATGCTGCCGGGCGTGCGGGACTGCACATGAACACGCCCGGTGGCAGCGCGCTGGCCTGGCTTGGCAACTGGGTGCCGATCCGCCAGCTTGGCCGCCGCCACCGATCCCGCATCACCGAGCACCTGCTCGCGCTCACCCCATCCGACCGCTACCTGCGCTTCGGGCACGCCATCGGCGACACGCAGATCACCCGCTACGCGTCGACGCTGAATTTCGACCTCGACGAGCTTTTTGGCGTCTTCAACCGGCGCCTCGATTTGATTGCCATGGCCCACCTCGCCTACCCGCGACCTGGAAACACGGAATGGCAGGACACCGCCGAGTTCGGCGTCTCGGTGCTGGATCGCTATCGCGGCCGGGGTCTGGGCAGCCGCCTGTTCCAACTCAGCTGCCTGCACGCCCGCAACCGGCAGATCAGCTACTTGCTCATCCATGCGCTCAGCGAGAACGCGGCCATGCTCCACATCGCCGAGCGGGCCGGCGCCTGGCGTGAAAGCCAGGAAGCCGGTAGCGTGACTTCGCGGCTGCATCTGCCCGACGACAGCTGGCTCAGCCATGCCGAAGAGGCGATGCAGACGCAACTGGGCGAACTCGATTTCCGGCTCAAGCTGCAGGCCAAGCAGGTGCGGGACTTCGTCGATTCAGTGCAGACGGAGGTGAAGGATTGGCTGGCCGACGGCGGCGATGATGCCGCCCCGCCCACCGACCCGCCGCCCACCTCGTGAATCTCGATTACGCCCAGCTTCACCCCGACCGTGTGCTGGACGCGCTGGACGCCGCCGGTCTGCGAGGCGACGGACGCCTGCTGCAACTCAACTCCTACGAAAACCGCGTCTTCCTGGTGCATCTAGAGGATGGCGGCGCCGTGGTTGCCAAGTTCTACAGGCCCGGCCGCTGGAGCGAGGCGCAGCTGCTGGAAGAGCACCGCTTCGCGCTCGACCTGGACGCTGCCGAGGTGCCGCTCGCTGCCCCCCTGGCCCTGCAGGGCGACGCGCTGGGCGAGCCGCCCACGCTGGGTCGCCATGGCGGCCTGTACTTTGCAGTGGCGCCGCGAAAGGGCGGGCGGGCGCCCGAGCTGGAGGACCCAGAGGTGCTGGAGCGCCTGGGCCGTTTCCTGGCAAGCTTGCACCGCGTCGGCCGAGAACGAAGCTTTGAAGCCCGCACTCGATGGGCGAGCCGTGCGCCCGGCGACGCCGCGCGGGCTCAGGTGATGGCCAGCGGCGAGTTGCCCGCCAATCTGGCCGAGCGCTGGCTGGATGTCGTCGACCGCTGCCTGATGGCCGTGCAGGCCGCTATCGACACCATGCCCGACCTGCGCCTGCAGCGCATCCACGGCGACTGCCACCCTGGCAACCTGCTTTGTGTGCCGGATGGCGCCATGCATTTCGTCGACCTCGACGATGCCGTCACCGGTCCTGCAGTGCAGGACCTGTGGATGCTGCTGTCAGGGGACGCCACGCAGGCGCGCGGGCAACTGGCCTGCCTGCTCGACGGCTACGAGCAGGTGCTGCCCTTCGACCGCCGCGAGCTGCGCCTGATCGAACCCCTGCGCACCCTGCGCATGATTCACCACAGCGGCTGGCTGGCCAAGCGCTGGGGCGACCCGGCCTTCCCCTTGGCCTTCCCCTGGTTCGGCACGCCGAACTACTGGATGGACCAGACGGCCAAGCTGGCCGAGCAACTGGAAGCGATGGCCGACAACCTGGAGGCGCCGCCGCCCGCCTGGGACGACGGCGACTACAAGGACTTCGACGGCGACGGCTTCAGCTGAGCCTTAGCCCACCAGCAGCGCGTTGACCCGGCGCACATAGGCGGCCGGATCTGCCAGCTGCCCGCCCTCGGCCAGCAGCGCCTGGTCGAACAGCACCTGGGCCAGCTCGTCGAACTTCGGGTGATCGCCCAGGGCCTTGACCAGCGCATGCTCAGGGTTTACTTCCAGCGTGGGCTGGGCATCGGGCGCGTTCTGGCCGGCCTGCTTGAGCAGGCGCGCCAGGTGGGCGCTCATGTCGCCTTCCTCGACCACGATGCAGGCTGGCGAATCCACCAGACGCGTGGTCACGCGCACATCCTTGGCGCGGTCCTTCAGCGACTCTTTCAGCCGTTCCAGCACCGGCTTGAAGGCCTCGGCGGCTTCCTCGGCCGCCTTCTTCTCGGCCTCGTCCTGCAGCTTGCCCAGGTCCACAGCGCCCTTGGCCACCGACTGCAGGGTCTTGCCCTCGAACTCGTGCAGATAGCTCAGCATCCACTCGTCGACGCGATCCGTCATGAGCAACACTTCGATGCCCTTCTTGCGGAAGACTTCGAGCTGCGGGCTGCTCTGCGCGGCGGCCAGGCTGTCGGCGGTGATGAAGTAGATGTGCTCCTGCCCCTCCTTCATGCGCGACAGGTAGTCGGTCAGGCTGACCCCCTCGGTGGCGTGGGTGGAGGCAAAGCGCAGCAACTTGGCCAGGCGCTCCTGGTTGGCGAAGTCTTCGCCCATGCCCTCCTTGAGCACCGCGCCGAACTCCTTCCAGAAGCCGGCGTACTTCGCCTTGTCAGCGTCCTCGCTGCTTTCGGCCAGCTGCTCCAGCATGGACAGCACCTTCTTCGTGCTGCCCTCGCGAATGGCCTTCACGTCGCGGCTTTCCTGCAGCAGCTCGCGGCTCACGTTCAGGGGCAGGTCGGCCGAGTCAATCACCCCGCGCACAAAGCGCAGGTAGTTCGGCAGCAGCTCCTGCGCGTCGTCCATGATGAACACGCGCTTCACGTAGAGCTTGACGCCCGGCTTCTTGTCACGGTTCCACAGGTCGAAGGGCGCCTTGGCCGGGATGTAGAGCAGCTGCGTGTACTCGCTGCGCCCTTCCACGCGGTTGTGCGTGTGCGCCAGCGGCGCGGCGCTGTCGTGACTGAGGGTCTTGTAGAACTCCTCGTACTGCTCGGGAGTGATCTCGCTCTTGGCGCGCGTCCACAGCGCGCTGGCCTTGTTGGCGGTCTCCCAGTCCTCGCTGGCCACATACTCGCTCTTCTCGGCGTCCCAGCTTTCCTTCTTCAGCTGGATGGGCAGGCTGATGTGGTCGCTGTACTTGCTGACGATGGAACGCAGCTTCCAGGCTTGCAGGAATTCGTCCTCGCCCTCGCGCAGATGCAGGATGACGTCGGTGCCGCGCGCGGCCTTCTCGATGGTCTCGACATCGAATTCGCCCGTGCCCTCGCTGGTCCAGCGCACGCCTTGGTCGGCCGGCAGCCCCGCGCGACGGGTCTCCACGGTGATGCGGTCGGCCACGATGTAGCCCGAATAGAAGCCCACGCCGAACTGACCGATCAGGTTGGCGTCGCCCTTCTTGTCTTCGCCAAGCTGGGCCATGAAGTCGCGCGTGCCGCTCTTGGCGATGGTGCCCAGGTGGGCAATCGCCTCGTCGGCGCTCATGCCGATGCCGTTGTCGCGGATGGTCAGCGTGCGCGCCACCTTGTCCACCAGCAACTGGATGCGCAACTCGGGCGCGTCCTCGAACAGTTCGGCCTTGTCCAGCGCTTCGAAGCGCAGCTTGTCGCAGGCATCACTGGCGTTTGACACCAGTTCGCGCAGGAAGATCTCCTTGTTCGAGTACAGGCTGTGCGTGACGAGATGCAGGATCTGCTTGACTTCGGCCTGGAAGGCGTGGGTGTGCTTGCTCATGGGCTGTCAAAGAGGAGGAAAAAGATCACCGTGGCGGCGATCTGGGGGCAGGCTGCGCCGGCTTCAAGGGGGCGGATTGTTGCGGGTTCTCCCGCACTGACTTTCCGGACGGCCCGCCGCTGCTGGCAGCATGCGCCCCTTTTCGTCCGAGCGTCCGCCATGAAGACCCAACCCACCCTGCTGGCCACCTTGCTGGCCGCCGCCCTAGGCGCAGTGATGGCCAGCGCCAGCCTGCCAGCCAGTGCGCAGAGCGCCCAGAATGCCGACCCGCTGGCCTGGGACCTGCGCCCGCTCTATGCCGACGACGCCGCCTGGACCCAGGCCCGCGAGGCCTTGCGCGCCGAGATCCCCAAGCTCGCCGCACTCAAGGGCAGCCTGGGCCGCAGTCCGGCCGCCCTGCGCCAGGCCCTGGACCGCATCAGCGCCGCCAATCTGCAGCTCGACCGCCTGGGCACCTACGCCTATTCGCTGCAAAGCACCGACAACCGCGACCGCCGCAACCAGGAACGCCTGGGGCTGGTCATGAGCCTGTACGGCGAGTACGGCGCCGCCTTGGCTTGGCTGGATCCTGAGATCCAGGGCCTGGGCGCCCAGAAATTGGCCGCCTTTCAGAAGGCCGAGCCTGGCTTGGCCAAGCACGCCACGCGCCTGCGCCATGTGATGCGCCTGAAGCCGCACACCCTGACCGCCGAAGCCGAGGCCGTGGCAGCCGCCCTGGCCCCGGTGCGCGGCGCCACGGGCCAGGCTCGCACCCTGCTGGTGGATGCCGACATCCGCTGGCCTTCGATCAAGATCGATGGCAAGGAAGAGAAGATCGATGACACCAGCTACGGCCGCTGGCGTCAGCACCCGGATCGCGCCGTGCGCAAACAGGTCTTCGACACCTTCTTCAGCCAACTCGGCCAGTTCGAGAACACCTTCGGCACCACCCTGGGCGCCAGCGTGCAAGACAACGTGGTGATGGCGCGCCTGCGCAAGCACCCCAGTGCGGTGGCCTCCACGCTGGCGGCCGACGAAGTGCCCGAGACCGTCTACCGTACCCTCGTGGCCGAAACCCGCAAGGGCCTGCCCACGCTGCACCGCGCCTTCAAGCTGCGGCAACAGATGCTGCAGTTGCCCGACCTGCACTACTACGACATCTATCCGGCGCTGGTGAAGCTGGGCCGCAAGTACCCGTTCGAAGACGCCAAACAACTTGCGGTGGCAGCGGCCGCCCCGCTGGGCGCCCCCTACCAGGCGGAACTGAAGCGCCTGCTCGGTGAGCGCACCATGCACGTGCTGCCGGCCGAGGGCAAGAGTGGCGGCGCTTACCAGACCGGCGTCTATGGCCTCTCGCCGCTGGTGTTCCTGAACCACCAGGACAACTACGAATCCGTCTCCACGCTGGTGCACGAGTGGGGGCATGGCATGCACACCCTGCTGGCCAACCAGACCCAGCCCTACGAGAGCTCGAACTACCCGCTATTCCTCGCCGAGATCGCCGCCATCACCAACGAGGTGCTGCTGTCCAAACACATGCTGGGCAAGGCGACCAGCAAGGAAGAGAGGCTCTACCTGCTGGGCCAGGAGCTGGAGCGCCTGCGCGGCACCTACTACCGCCAAACCATGTTTGCCGAGTTCGAGCTGCGCACGCACGACGCCGTGCAGGCCGGCGAAGCCATGAGCGGCAAGCGCATGACCGAGATCTACTGCGGCCTGCTGAAGGACTACCACGGCGACGCCCAAGGCGTGATGAAGATCGACCCCCAGTACTGCCAGGAGTGGGCCTTCATCCCGCACTTCTACCGTGCCTTCTACGTCTACCAGTACGCCACCTCGATGGCCGCGGCGCAGTTCTTCGCCGACCGCATCGCCAGCGGCGACACACAAACCCGCGACACCTACCTGAACGTGCTGCGTGGCGGCGGCAGCCGGCCGCCTGTGGAGGCACTGAAGGCCGCTGGCCTGGACATGAACAGCCCGGCGCCTTACCAGGCGGTCATCCGCCGCATGGACGCCATCGTGGACGAGATGGAAAAGCTGCTCGCCGCGAAGTAATCAGCGCTGGGCGTCGGCCAGCATCGCCAGCAACTGCTCGGTCTGCGCCCAGTCGATGCAGGCATCGGTGATGCTCTGGCCGTAGGCCAGCTTGGCCGGGTCGTCCTTGCCGGGGCTGAACTTCTGCGCGCCGCCAATCAGGTGGCTCTCGACCATCACGCCGAACACGTTGCGGCGGCCCGCTTTCCACTGCCGGCACAGCTCTTCGGCCACCACCAGCTGGCGCTCGTGCTGCTTGCTGCTGTTGGCGTGGCTGCAGTCCACCATCAGGCGCTGCGGCAGCTTGTTGGCGGCCAACTCGTCGCAGGCGGCGTCCACGCTGGTCTCGTCGTAGTTGGGGCTCTTGCCGCCGCGCAGGATGACGTGGCAGTCCTTGTTGCCCTTGGTCTGCACGATGGCCACCTGGCCGTTCTTGTGGACGGACAAGAAATGGTGAGGGCGCGCGGCGGCCTGGATGGCGTCGGCGGCAATCTTCAGGTTGCCATCGGTGCCGTTCTTGAAGCCGATCGGTGCCGACAGGCCCGAGCTCAGCTCGCGGTGCACCTGGCTTTCCGTGGTACGCGCGCCGATCGCCCCCCAGGCGATCAGGTCGCCGATGTACTGCGGGCTGATGGTGTCCAGGAACTCGCTGCCGGCTGGCACGCCCAAGCGGTTGATCTCCAGCAGCAGCTGGCGGGCGATGCGCAGGCCCTCGTCGATGCGGAAGCTCTCGTCCAGGTAGGGGTCGTTGATCAGCCCCTTCCAGCCCACCGTGGTGCGCGGCTTTTCGAAGTAGACGCGCATCACGATCTCCAGGCGATCCCGGTATTGGTCGCGCAAGGGCTTGAGCCGGCGCGCGTACTCGATCGCTGCGTTCGGGTCGTGGATCGAGCACGGCCCGACGATCACCAGCACCCGCTCGTCCTTGCCTGCCAGGATGTCGCGGATGCTGCTGCGCGTCTCCAGCACCAGCTTCTCCATCGGCGTGCCCTTGATCGGGAAGAAGCGGATCAGGTGCTCGGGTGGCGGCAGCGGGGTGACGTCGGCGATGCGTTGATCGTCGGTGCGGCTGGTGCGGTCGTCGGGGGCGTAGAGCGGGCTCATCACGGTCTTTCTGAAGGTGCGAAGGCAGGCGAAAAAAAACCGCCGGGCTGTTGGGCCCGGCGGTCTTGAGGAGTTCAGGGTCTAGCGCGTGCGCCTAGAACTCTCCACCGCCGGGGCGGGGAAAGAACCAAAAGCGAAAAAACACGGCGCGGGACATGGTGGGCAATGTATCAGGCCGTGCCGCCGACCGTCAGACCGTCGATGCGAAGGGTGGGTTGCCCGACACCGACGGGCACGCTCTGCCCTTCCTTGCCGCACACGCCCACGCCGCTGTCCAGTTCGAGGTCGCGGCCGATCATGCTCACGCGCTGCAGGCTCTCCGGTCCGCTGCCGATGATGGTGGCGCCCTTCACCGGGTAGAGCAGCTTGCCCTTCTCCACCCACCAGGCCTCGCTGGCGCTGAAGACGAATTTGCCGCTGGTGATGTCCACCTGGCCGCCGCCGAAATTGGTGGCGTACAGGCCGCGGTCGATGCTGGCGATGATCTCGGCCGGATCGTGCTGGCCGGCCAGCATGTAGGTGTTGGTCATGCGCGGCATGGGCACATGGGCGTAGCTCTCGCGGCGGCCATTGCCGGTGGCGGCGCGGCGCATCAGGCGGGCGTTCATCGCGTCCTGGATGTAGTTGACCAGGATGCCGTCTTCGATGAGCACGTTGCGCTGAGTGGCGTGGCCCTCGTCGTCGATGTTCAGGCTGCCGCGGCGGTCGGGAAGGGTGCCGTCGTCCAGCACGGTCACGCCCGGCGCGGCCACGCGCTGGCCCAGGCGGCCGGCGAAGGTGGATGAGCCCTTGCGGTTGAAGTCGCCCTCCAGACCATGGCCCACGGCCTCGTGCAGCAGCACGCCCGGCCAGCCGGGGCCGAGCACCACCGTCATCTCGCCGGCCGGCGCCGGGCGGCTGTCCAGGTTGGTGAGCGCGGCACTCACCGCCTGGTCCACGTAGCGCTGCACCAGCTCGTCGCTGAAATAGCCCAGGCCGAAACGCCCGCCGCCGCCGCTGGAGCCCACTTCGCGGCGGCCGTTGCGCTCGGCAATGACCGTGACGGAGAGGCGCACCAGCGGGCGCACGTCCGCGGCCATCAGGCCGTCGGCGCGGGCAATCAGCACCAGTTCGTGCTCAGCGGCCACACCGGCCATCACTTGGACCACGGCCGGGTCCTTGGCGCGGGCGAGTTTCTCCACCTTCTCCAGCAGCGCCACCTTCTCGCTGCTTCCCAGGCTGGCGATCGGGTCGTCACCTCCATAGAGCTGCAGGCCCGTGGCACGGCGCGGGCGCACCTGGAAGCGCTTGCTCTGCCCGGCCGCGGCGATGGTGCGCACGGTGGTGGCGCAGTCGTTCAGGGCCGATTCGGAGAGCGAATCGGAGTAGGCGAAGGCCGTCTTCTCGCCCACCACGGCGCGCACGCCCACGCCTTGGTCGATGCTGAAGCTGCCGCTCTTGACGATGCCTTCCTCCAGGCTCCAGCCTTCGGCGCGCGTGGTCTGGAAGTAGAGATCGGCGTCGTCCACTCTGTGCGCGGTGATCAACGCCAGGGCCCGGGCCAGCGCCGCCTCATCGAGACCAAACGGGGTGAGCAACTGGGCCTGCGCCGCGCCGAGGGCGGCAAGCATGGAGTCGGGAGCATTCATGGCGGCATTGTGCGCGCCCGCCTCTTCACCAATCTTTGCAGATGCTTTGCAAGCGCCGGTGCTCGGCAGCCCTGCCTGAACGTTGTGGACGGGCCCCATCCCGGGCCCACTCAACCGGAGCACTCATGAAAGCCCTCACCGCCCTCCTCCTCAGCGCCCTGTGCCTCGGCGCGCAAGCCCAAACCCAGACGCCGCGCGTCGATCAGCGCCAAAACAATCAGGAACGCCGCATCGACCAGGGCGTGGCCAGCGGCTCGCTCAGCGCCAGCGAGGCCGCGCGCCTGGAGCGCCAGCAGGATCGCGTGCAGGGCGCCGAGGACCGCGCCAAGGCCGACGGCGTGGTGACCCGGCGCGAGCGGGCCGGCTTGCATGCGGCGCAGGACCATGCCAGCCGCACCATTGCGCGCAAGAAGCACAACAGCCGCGGCAACTGAGCCCCGCTCAGTCGGCCTGCTGCTTCATCTCCAGCGCCCGCGCGTACACGGCGTTGCGCGCGGCGCCGCAGTGCTCGGCCACCAGGGCCGCTGCCTGCTTGAGCGGCAGGTGCGGCAAGAGCGCTGCCAGCAGGCGTTCGGCGGCGGGGCCAATGCCTTCGTCGGCCACGGGCGGCGCGGCGTGCAGCAGCCAAGCGAACTCGCCGCGCAGCTGGCCCTGCCGTGCCATCTCGCTGGCCTGGGCGGGCCAACTCGCCACCGGCAGGGTCAGCACTTGCTCGAACTGCTTGCTCAGCTCGCGCGCCATGGTGAGCGGCTGGGTCGGCGCGAGCAACGCCAGTTCGTCCAGCAGGGCCTCCACGCGGTGCGGCGCCTCGTAGAGCACCTGCGTCTGGGCCTGGCCCACGAGCCCCTGCAGCGCCTGCTTGCGAGCCTCGCCCTTCACGGGCAGGAAGCCGAGGAAGCGGAAGCCCTGCGCCTTCGTGTCGCCGGCGACCGACAGCGCCGCCGCCACCGCGCTGGCGCCGGCCACCGGCATGCAACGCAAACCGGCCTGCTGCACCGCGGCCACGAGGCGGGCGCCGGGGTCGCTGATGGCCGGCGTGCCGGCGTCGCTCACCAAGGCCACGCGCTCACCGGCCAGCAGGCGCGACACCACACCGCCCGCCGCTTCGCGCTCGTTGTGCTCGTGCACCGCCAGCAGCGGCTTGTGCAGACCGAAGTGGCGCAGCAGCTGGCCGCTGACGCGCGTGTCCTCGCAAGCCACGGCGTCCACGAGCTGCAGCACATGCAAGGCGCGCAGGCTCAGGTCGGCCAGGTTACCGATGGGCGTGGCCACGACGTAGAGGCAGCCAGCGGGATACTGCTGGTGACCCGCTGCCTCGGCGGCAGCGGCAAGAAGGGTGGCGGACATGTTCGGCTGGCTGCGGAGCCGCGGCGAAGAAGGCGAGGAAAGGGCGCTCCAGCACCTGCGCAAGCAGGGCCTGAAGCTGGTCGAACGGAACTATCGCATCGGCGGCGGGCCGCGCCGGCCGGCCGGCGAGATCGACCTCGTCCTGCGCGAGCCCGATGGCACCCTGGTCTTCGTCGAAGTGCGCTGGCGCGCCGGCACCGCGCATGGGGGCGCGGCGGCCAGCATCGACGCCGCCAAGCGCCGCCGCTTGGTGCACGCGGCTCAGCACTACCTGCTGCGCTTTGCCAGCCCACCGCACTGCCGCTTCGACGTGGTGGCCATCGACGGCGACCGGCTCAGCTGGCTGAAGGGCGCCTTCGACTCGGGATAATCCCGGTCATGACCCAGCCTCTCGCCTCGCCGGCAGCCTTGCACTTCTGACATGTTGGAAGCCCGGCTGCAGCAGCAGTTCTTCGAAAGCGCGGACTTGCTTTACCAGTCCGCCGAGTCCCTCTCCAAGCCCTTGGCCACCGCCGCGCAGCTGATGCTCAACAGCGTCACGGCCGGTTCACGCCTCATGGTGGCCGGTCACGGCCTGGCGGCCCGCGAGGCGCAACAGTTGGGTGGGTGGCTGCTGGGCCGCCTGGAACACGAGCGCCCCGGTCTGGCCGCTCTGGTGTTGAACTCGCACGTGGGCGCGCTGCATGGCACGGAAGCCTTCAGCCGCCAGGTCCTGAGCCTCGGCCACCCCGGAGATCTGTTGCTCTGGCTGGACGCCGAGGGCCAGTCGCCCGCGCCTGCGGAGCTGATTCAGGCGGCGCACGCGCAGGACATGGCGGTCCTCGCGCTGGCGCCAGCCGAGCACGAGGCCCTGCGCCGACTGCTCTCCGACACCGACGTGTTCGTGCCCCTGCCCGCACCACGGTTGGTGCGGCGCCTGACCCTGATGCGCGTGGCGCTGCTGGCGCTGTGCGATGCCCTGGACGCTCAACTCCTTGGATTGGAATGACATGCCGATGAACCGCCCCGCGCTTGGCGCCGCCCTTCTCCTCTCGTTGAGCCTGCTGTCCGGCTGCGCCCCCCTCGTGGTGGGCGGCGCGGTGGTGGGCAGTGCCCTGGTGGCCACCGACCGCCGCACCGCCGGCACGCAGCTCGAAGACCAGGGCATCGAGGTGAAGGCCGCTGCCCGCCTGCGTGAAGCGCTAGGGGATCGCGTCAACATCAATGTGCAGGCCTACAACCGCGTGGTGCTGCTGAGTGGCGAGACGCGCAACGAGGCCGACAAGGCGGAGGCTGAACGCGTGGTGGCGCAGGTGGAGAACGTGAGCCGCGTGCACAACGAACTGCAGGTGGGTTTCCTCAGCTCCCTGACCTCGCGCGCCAACGACGTGGTGCTGGCCGGCAAGATCAAGGCCACGCTGATCGACAGCCGCGCGCTGCAGTCCAACGCCTTCACCGTGGTGGTGGAGCGCGGCGAGGTCTACCTGATGGGCCGCGTCACCGAGCGCGAGGCGCATGTGGCCAGCGAGCTGATTCGCGGCATTCCCAAGGTCACCAAGGTGGTGCGGCTGATGGAGCTGATCAGCGAAGAAGAGCTGGCGCGCCGGCACCCGCGCACGCCGACCGCCGAGCAGTCACGCTAGAAGCTGGATCCCGGCTGTTTCAGGAACTCCCGTTCCTCGGCCGTGGACACCCGGCCCAGGATGGCATTGCGATGCGGGTAGCGGCCGAAGCGCTCGATGATGGCCAGATGCCGCCGCTCGAAGTCGAGGTTGAAGGCGAGCTCCGGGTGGCTGAACAGGCGCAGCGCCTCCTCGTGCACGCGCCGGGACTCGCTGTGCATGTAGGGCATGTAGAGGAAGGCGCGCCGCTCGGCCGGCAGGGCCTTGTCGTGTCCGCCGGCCACCGCCTCCTGCGCCAGGGCCAGCGCCATGCCGTCCTGCGCGAAGGCCTGCGGTGTGTCGCGGAACAGGTTGCGCGAGAACTGGTCCAGCAGCAGCACTTCAGCCAGGCGGCCGTCGGCCGTGGCGCGCCAAGGCCAGCACTCGCCAGCCGCGGCCTGCGCATGCAGCGCACCGAAGCGTTCGCGGAGCAGCGCATCCAACTGCGCATCCTTGCGCCACCAGTCGGCGGGCCGGAGCTCCTCGAACCAGAAACGAATCAGCGCAAGCGCTTGATCAGGCTGCTGGTGTCCCATCGCCGCCCTCCCATGGCCTGCACGTCGGCGTAGAACTGATCGACCAGGGCGGTCACGGGCACACGCGCGCCGTTGCGGCGTGCTTCGTCGAGCACCAGGCCGAGATCCTTGCGCATCCAGTCCACGGCGAAGCCGAAGTTGAATTCGTTGCGCAGCATGGTCGGGCCGCGCTGCTCCATCTGCCAGCTCTGCGCCGCGCCCTTGCTGATCACCTCCAGCACCTGGGGCATGTCCAGGCCAGCGCGCTCGCCAAAGGCCAGCGCCTCCGACAAACCCTGCACGAGGCCGGCGATGCAGATCTGGTTGACCATCTTGGCCAACTGGCCGCTGCCGCTCGGGCCAAGCAGGGTGACCGCCTTGGCGTAACTGCGCAGCACCGGCTCGGCAATGGCGAAAGCGGCCGCATCGGCCCCGCACATCACGGTGAGCTGACCCTTTTGCGCGCCCACCTCGCCGCCGGACACCGGCGCGTCAATGAACGCCACGCCCTGTGCGGCGCACAGCGCAGCCATCTCCCGGGCCAACTCGGCCGAGGTGGTGGTGTGGTCGGCGATGAAGCTGCCGGCAGCCAGCGCAGGCAGCGCTGCCTGCACGGTGGCGCGCACGTCGTCGTCGTTGCCCACGCACAGCAGCACGCCCTGCGCACCGCGCACCGCGTCGGCCATGTCCGTGGCCATCGCGCCGCCCGGATGCGCGGCCACCCAGGCCTCGGCCTTGGCCGGGCTGCGATTGAACACGGTCACCTCGTGGCCCTTCGCGAGCAGGTGTCCGGCCATAGGGGCGCCCATGGCACCCAATCCGATGAAGGCGGTCTTCATGGGCTCCTCAAACGATCGTCAGGTGTTCGGTGCCCTCGGAGGGGTTGGCACGCATGCGCTGGCTGTTGAGCTTGATGTTCAGGCGCAGGTCGTTGACCGAGTCGGCATTGCGCAGCGCGTCCTCGTAGGTCACCTTGCCCGCTTCGAAGAGGTCGAACAGCGCTTGGTCGAAGGTTTGCATGCCAAGCTCGCGAGAGCGCTTCATCACATCCTTGATCTCGCCCACCTCGCCCTTGAAGACCAGCTCGGAGATCAGCGGCGTGTTGATCATGATCTCCACCGCCGCCACGCGGCCCTTGCCCTCGCGGCGCGGCAGCAGGCGCTGGCTGACCAGGGCCTTGAGGTTCAGCGACAGGTCCATCAGCAGCTGCTGGCGCCGTTCCTCGGGGAAGAAGTTGATGATGCGGTCCAGCGCCTGGTTGGCGCTGTTGGCATGCAGGGTGGCCATGCACAAGTGGCCGGTCTCGGCGAAGGCCACGGCGTGGTCCATGGTCTCGCGGTCACGGATCTCGCCCATGAGGATCACATCCGGCGCCTGGCGCAGCGTGTTCTTCAGCGCCATGTCCCAGCCCTCGGTGTCGATGCCGACCTCGCGCTGCGTGACGATGCAGTTCTTGTGCGGATGCACGAACTCCACCGGGTCCTCGATGGTGATGATGTGCCCGTAGCTGGTCTCGTTGCGGTGGTCGATCATGGCCGCCAGCGACGTGCTCTTGCCGCTACCAGTCCCCCCCACCAGAATGATCAGCCCGCGCTTGGTCATCACCAGCTCGCTCAGGATGGGCGGCAGGTCCATGGTGGCCACCGTCGGCAGGGTGGCCGGGATGGTGCGCAGCACCAGGCCCACGCTGCCCTGCTGGATGAAGGCGTTGGCACGGAAGCGGCCGATTCCCTGCGGCGAGATGGCGAAGTTGCACTCCTTGGTCTTCTCGAACTCGGCCGTCTGCTTGTCGTTCATGATCGAACGCGCCAGCGCGATGGTGTGCTGGCCGGTCAGCGGCTGCGGGCTCACCTTGGTGATCTTGCCGTCCACCTTGATGGCGGGCGGGAAATCGGCGGTCAGGAAGAGGTCGGAGCCCTTGCGGCTGACCATCAGCCGCAGCAGGTCGTTGATGAATTTACTGGCCTGGTCGCGTTCCACTCTGTGTCCTTTGTCGCGCCATGCCTCACCTGACGGTGAGGCGGGAAATTTTGCCGATGCGCGCCCAGGGGCGCGCATGCGTCAACTTCCCCGGCTTCAGCCGGGGAAGTTCTCAGGGAACTTGGCCTTGGCCCGTGCTTCGGCGGGGCTGATGATGTTGCGCCGCACGAGGTCGGTGAGGTTCTGATCCAGGGTCTGCATGCCCTGGCCCTGACCGGTCTGGATGGCCGAGTACATCTGCGCGATCTTGTTCTCGCGGATCAGGTTCTTGATGGCCGAGGTGCCGATCATGATTTCGTGCGCCGCCGCGCGGCCGCTGCCGTCCTTGAGCTTGCACAGGGTCTGCGAGATCACCGCCACCAGCGACTCCGACAGCATCGCGCGCACCATTTCCTTCTCGGCCGCCGGGAACACGTCCACGATGCGGTCCACCGTCTTGGCGGCGCTGCTGGTGTGCAGGGTGCCAAAAACCAAGTGGCCGGTTTCGGCGGCGGTGAGCGCCAGGCGGATGGTCTCCAGGTCGCGCATTTCACCCACCAGCACCGCGTCCGGGTCTTCACGCAGCGCGCTGCGCAGTGCATTGGCAAAGCTCAGCGTGTGCGGCCCGACCTCGCGCTGGTTGATCAGGCACTTCTTGCTCTCGTGCACGAACTCGATCGGATCCTCGATGGTCAGCACATGCCCGTACTCGCTCTCGTTCAGGTGATTGACCATGCCGGCCAGCGTCGTGCTCTTGCCCGAGCCGGTGGGGCCGGTCACCAGCACCAGACCGCGCGGGCGCAGCGCCAGATCGGCGAACACCTTGGGCGCGTTCAACTGCTCCAGCGTGAGGATCTTGCTCGGGATGGTGCGGAACACCGCCGCCGCGCCACGGTTCTGGTTGAAGGCATTGACGCGAAAGCGCGCCAGGCCTTGGATCTCGAACGAGAAGTCGACCTCCAGGTTGTCTTCGTAGACCTTGCGCTGGCTGTCGTTCATGATGTCGTAAACCATGTCATGAACGCCACGGTGATCCAGCGGCTCGACGTTGATGCGGCGCACGTCGCCGTGCACACGGATCATCGGCGGCAGGCCGGCCGAGAGGTGCAGGTCGGAGGCCTTGTTCTTGACCGAGAAGGCAAGCAGCTGGGTGATGTCCATGGATGGGGGTGCGCACGGCGCAGGCTAGGCTTCGGGCCATTATGTCGATGCTCGAAACCCGTCTGCATGCCGTGCATGCCCGAATGCAGGCAGCCTGCCAAAGCGCCCGGCGAGATCCATCCAGTCTGCAGCTCGTCTGCGTGAGCAAGACGCAGCCGGCCAGCGCCATCCGCGAAGCCGCAGGCCTGGGCGAGCGGCACTTCGGCGAGAACTATGTGCAGGAGGCGCTCGCCAAGTTGGAGCAACTGGCCGATCTGCGCTCGCAGCTGGTGTGGCACTTCATCGGCCCGCTGCAGAGCAACAAGACGCGGCTGGTCGCCGAGCACTTCGACTGGGTGCACAGCGTCGACAGCCTGAAGCTGGCGCGACGCCTGTCCGAGCAGCGCCCCGCCGACCGGCCGCCTCTGCAGATCTGCCTGCAGGTCAACACCAGCGGCGAGGCGAGCAAGAGCGGCATCGCCCCGGAGGCGTTGCCGGCGCTGGCCGGCGAGATCGCCCAGCTGCCGCGGCTGCACCTGCGCGGGCTGATGCACATCCCGGCGCCGGGCAGCGATGCCTCGGTCCATCGGCGGCTTGCCGCTCTGCTGCAGCCCGGCATGGACCAGCTCAGCATGGGCATGAGCGAGGACCTGGAGGCGGCGGTGGCGGCTGGAGCCACCTGGCTGCGCATCGGCACCGCCGTCTTTGGCGCACGCCGCTGAGCGGCCATGAAAAAGGCCCGCCGAGGCGGGCCTTTCAGTTCCAGACGCTGCGGTCTTAGAACTCGTAGCGTGCGGTCACCTGCACCGCCCACTGCGACTCGCCACGCGTCTGGCGCGTCACGAAGTCGTCGGGGATCGCCGTGGTGGCCGTCGGCGCGATCAGGTTGTAGACCATCTTGCCGTCGGCGGTGACACCGTTGTAGTTCACGAAGCGACGCGTCGACGGGAAGCCGATCTCGTCGATGCGGCCCCAGCGCTTGTTCAGCATGTTGCCGAAGTTCAGGATGTCCAGCGACACCACGCCCTTGTGGCCGGTGAACAGGCTCGGCACTTCCTGGCTCAGGCGCAGGTCGAAGCTGTTGGTGAACTTGGCAAACGAACCGTTGCGCGAGACCACCTTGCCCTTGCTCTTGCGCAGCTCGGGGTTGGCATCGACGATGTCCCAGAAGCGCTGCTCAGGCGTACGGCCGTTGACCGTCGCGCCGGTGAACACCACTTCGCTGCTGTCCTTGGGGATGTACAGCAGGTCGTTGGCGGTCACGCCATCGCCGTTCATGTCGTTGACGAAGACCCAGCTATAGGGCTTGCCCTCGCGACCTTCGTAAACCACGCCGAAGGTGGTCTTGTACTTGCCGATGAAGGCACGGCTGAAGCTCATCGACGCGTTGACGCGATCGCGGATCAGGTAGTTCGAGTTCGCCGCGACGTCCTCGTTCTGGTTGTACACGGCGCGGTTCAGCCAGCCCGAGTTCGAGGTCGAGGAGGTCAGTGGGCTGACTTCCTTAGCCGAGGTGCGGGTGTAGGCGATCGACCAGTCCAGGCCCGGCATCGGGCGCTGCGACAGCGACAGCGTCATGGCATTGCCGCCGCCCTTGCCGGTGCGGTCCAGCAGCAGCACATTGGTGAAGCCGCGATTCTGGTTGGCACGGGTCGAGCTCGAGCCAGCACAACCTGCCGGCCGCGGGTTGGCGGGGTTGGCGCCGCCGGTCCAGCAGTCACTGTCCTGGCCGTTGGCATTCCAGTACACATCGCGGCCATCCGGCGACTTCCCGGTCGGCGCACCGAGGTTCAGATGCTTGTAGAACAGCGAATCCTTGACCTTGGTGTGCAGCCACTCGGCGCCGAAGAGCAGGCCGGCGACCGGCAGTTCGGCATCCCAGGCCAGGTTCATCTTCCACACCGCCGGCTGCTTGGCCTTGGGCGACACGAAGTCGACCGCGAAGGCCGGCACCACGCCGGTGATGTCCGGCTGGTTGGCGGTGTCCTTGGTGAAGCGCAGATCGGCCGGGCAGAGGTTGGTGGTGTTCTCTGCACAACTCGGGTTGTACAGGGCCACGCCGGTGTTCTGGAACGGATTGGTCAGCCAGACATTGGCAGCGGAACCCTGGAACAGACCGAAGCCGCCGCGCAGCTGCGACTTGCGCTTGTTGACGGCGTCGAAGGCGTAATTGAAACCGAAGCGCGGCTGCACCAGGGTCTCGCCGTCCATCGTGTAGCTGTTGTCGTAGCCGAAGGTGGTGCTGGCGGTGTCGTTGCGGATCGGACGCCCATCCACGCCCATGCGGTCGACACGGACACCGGCAGTCAGCGTCAGCTTGTCGCTGAAGGTCCAGGTGTCCTGCAGGAACAGGCCGAGGTTGTTCAGGCCGAAGCTGGCGGCACCGTCGGCCAGGGTGCGACCCGACAGAGGCAGCAAGACCGAGTAGCTATTGGGCACGCCGGCGATGAAGTCGGCCACGGGATCAACGCCGCGGAACTGATAGATGCCCTTGGAGCCGCGCTGGAACGCGTTGTAGATGTCGTTCTTCTCGACATCGAGGCCGAACTTCAGCTCGTGATCACCCAGGAACCAGTTACCGGCCACATAGCCATTGGTGGTCTTGGTTTCCAGGCTGTTGAAGTGGCGCGACTCCTCCTGACCGAAGCGCAGCGTGGCCAGGTTGGTGGTCTCGGCGGCATTCGTCCAGACCAGGCTGATCTGCGGCAGGTTGGAGTTGTTGTTGTGGATCGACGAGTAGTCGCGCTGGCTGATCTTGACCTCGGTCGAGAAGTCCTCGGTCCAGTCCGAGAACAGCTGGGCGACCTTGGTCTCCAGCGTCTTCACCGTGGTGTAGAAGTGCGAATCCAGCGAGATGCCGTTGTTCGAGTTGAACGGGAAGATCGGGTCCGACTGCTCGGTCTTCGAGTAGCGGACATTGGCGCGATGGTTCTCGCTGATGTTCCAGTCGAGCTTGACCATCAGGTCCTCGACGGTGGTCAGCACCTTGCTCGGCGCCCAGGGGTTGCCGATCTCCATCTGGTAGGTGTTGCGCGCGGCGTTCTGCGCCGCGGTGATCATCGCCGGCGTGATGCTGGAGTTGATCAGGCTGCCGCCCTGCGGACCGAAGGTCGGTGCGTTGCGCGGCGTCTCGAACTTCTCGTAGTTCGCGAAGAAGAACAGACGATCCTTGAGGATCGGGCCACCCACGGCGACACCGAAGGTGGTGTCCTTGGACGGCGGCGGTGCGTTGTAGGTGCCGTTCTGGCGGTTGTAGCGGTCGCCGGCCATGTTCGAGTCGCGGTAGACGCCGTAGACGCTGCCCTTGAACTCGTTGGTGCCCGACTTGGTCACCGCGTTGATGCTGGCGCCGGTGTAACCCTGCTGCGTGACGTCGTAGTTCGACAGGCTGACCTGCACCGCCTGGATCGCGTCGATCGAGATCGGCTGCTTGATGGTCGGCAGGTTGTTGGCCTCCAGGCCGAAGGTGTCGTTGGTGCGGACGCCGTCGATGGTGATCGCGTTGTAGCGGGTGTTCTGGCCGGCGGCCGAGATCTCGCCGCGGTCCTTGTCGGTCTGCGCGATGCGCGGGTCGTTGCGCACATAGTCCTGCAGATTGCGCTGGATCGACGCAAAGGCGTCGAGCTGCGAGCGGCCGATCTGCGTGCCGGCGCCCATGGTGGTGGCGCTGAACTTGTTGCCGGTGGCGCTGGCGGTGACGACCACCTGCTCCAGTTGCTGGCCGGCGGCGCCCAGGCGCAGATCAACTGCGGTGGTCTCGGCCAGCACCAGGTAGACGTCGTCGGTCACCGAGCGCTCGCCACCCTTGCTCACCGTGATGGTGTACGGGCCGCCGGCGCGCAGGCCACGGGCGTTGTAGCGACCGTCGGCATCGGTGGTCAGGGTGTTGGTCGAGCCCGACTCGCGGTGCACGACCACCACGGTGGCGCCCGCCACCGGCTTGCCATCAGGCGAGCTGACCCGGCCGCCGATCGCGGCGGTGGTGTTCTGCGCCATCGCCGGCGCGGCAGCCACCAGGGCAACGGCGACCGCCAGAGCGGTGCGGGGGAACAAGGATCCGTAGGACTTCATGCAGGGCTCCAAGGAAAAAACAAAGAACGGCCAGCGCCCGACGATGACCCGTGACATCGACGAACGTTGACCAATGCGTCAAAAATGTGACGCTGATTGTGGGTGCGCGCCCGTGGCGCACGCATGACAGGTGGCGCGTCTGAAGTGCTTGCTGGGGAGAAAGCGGCGTTTCTGCAACAGTTTGTGGTGTCCACGCAGCGTTGACCGATCGGTCGGGAGCGTCGACCCGCCAAGCAAGCTCAGGCCGACCGATTCCGGCCGAAACACGGGCTTCAGAAGCCCAGTGAAGCCAGCAGGTCGTCCACGTCGTCTTGCTTGAGCGCCTTGTCGGGCGTCTGCACGCCGGCCAGTTCGCCCACCTGGGTGTGGTCCTGTGCCTGTGTGCCCGCGTGCTGCAGCACATGCTCCAGGGGTTTCTCCACGCTGGTGAGCAAGGTCAGCACCTTGTTGATGACCTGGCCGCTGAGGTCCTGGAAGTCCTGCGACATCAGCAACTCGGTGGCCCAGGCGCGCTGCTGTTCAGCTTGTTGGCGCAGCAAGCTCACGGCTTCCGCAGAGAGACCGGCGTCGGCCAAGGCCTGCGACTGCAGGTCCATTTGCTCGGCATGGGCTTGAATGGCCTCGACCAAAGCGAACACCTTGTTCGCGGCCTTCTCGGTCATCTCCTTGACGTAGCGAAGGCGCTCGCAGGCGTCGGGAAGCTCATGCACCGCGTGCTCGACGGCGGTCAGGGCTTCTTCGCTCAGCGGGATCGGGTCGGTGGCCATCGAGGTCTCCCTGGCGCCTCGCGGCGCGGGCGCTGCATTTGGGCACGGATGCTAGCCACAATCCCGCACCTTTCGACAGGCCGGTGCTCACGAGGTGCCGGTCTGCCCAACGAATCGCGGAGATCTCGATGGCAACGCTTCGCAGCTACCAGCTGAGCGACAACCTGGCCGCCGGCAGCGGCACCGTCTTTCTGACCGGCACGCAGGCGCTGGTGCGCCTGCTGCTCATGCAGAAGGCGCGCGATGCCCAGGTTGGCCTGCGCACGGCGGGTTTCGTGAGCGGCTACCGCGGCTCGCCCCTGGGCATGGTGGACCAGCAGCTGTGGAAAGCGAAGAAGTTCCTCGACGCCGCCGAGGTGCGCTTCCTGCCCGCCATCAACGAAGACCTGGCCGCCACTGCGGTGCTGGGCACGCAGCGCGTGGCGCTGGACGCCGAGCGCCGCGTCGACGGCGTGTTCGGCATGTGGTACGGCAAAGGCCCCGGCGTGGACCGCAGCGGCGACGCGCTCAAGCATGGCAACGTCTACGGCTCCAGCCCCAAGGGCGGCGTGCTCGTCGTCTGCGGGGACGACCATGGCTGCGTTTCCAGTTCCATGCCGCACCAGAGCGATCTGGCCTGCCAGGCTTGGCACATGCCGGTGCTGCACCCGGGCAACGTGGCCGAGTACCTGGAGTTCGGCCTTTACGGCTGGGCGCTCAGCCGCTTCAGCGGCAACTGGGTGGCCTTCAAGGCCATCAGCGAGGTGGTCGAGAGCGGCATGACGGTGGATCTGGACACCGTGCCGCTGGACTTCGAGCACCCCATCGACCATGTGCCGCCGGTGGACCTGCACATCCGCCTCGTCGACCTGCCCTCGCTGGACCTGGAAAGCCGCCTGCAGCACAAGCTGGCCGCGGTGCGCGCCTTCGCCAAGCTCAATTCGGTGGACAAGCACATCGTCAGCAGCCCCGCCGCCACCTTGGGCATCGTCACCGTAGGCAAAGCGCATTTCGACTTCATGGAAGTGCTGCGACGACTCGACCTCGACCCCAACGCCCTGGCCGCTGCCGGCGTGCGCGTCTACAAGGTCGGCTTGGTGTACCCGCTGGAGCCCACGCGCATCCTTGAGTTCGCTGCCGGCCTCACCGACCTGCTGGTCATCGAGGAGAAGGCCCCGGTGGTGGAGCGCCAGATCAAGGACATGCTCTTCCATCAACCCGCCTTCCAGCGCCCCCGCGTGGTGGGCAAGACCGACGAGCATGGCCAGACCCTGCTGAGTGAGCTGGGCGAGCTGCGCCCGAGCCGCATCATGGCCGTCGTCGCCGAATGGTTCTCGCGCCTGAATCCGGCACTCGATCGCCGCCACCTGGTGGTCGACTTCACCGCGCCCGCCGTGCTCAGCAACGCGGCCGACGCCACTCGCCGCCTGCCCTACTTCTGCTCCGGCTGCCCGCACAACACCAGCACCAAGCTGCCCGAGGGCTCGCGGGCACTGGCCGGCATCGGCTGCCACTTCATGGCCAACTGGATGGAGCGTTCCACCAGCGGCCTCGTGCAGATGGGCGCCGAGGGCGTGGACTGGGCGGCCGGCAGCCTCTTCAGCGACGCTCCCCATGTGTTCCAGAACCTGGGCGACGGCACCTACTACCACTCGGGCTATCTGGCCATCCGCCAGGCCATCGCCGCCAAGGCCAACATCACCTACAAGATCCTCTACAACGACGCCGTGGCCATGACCGGCGGCCAGCCGGTGGACGGCTCCACCTCGGTGCCGCAGATCGCCCGCCAGGTGGAAGCCGAGGGCGTGAAGCGCCTGGCCATCGTGTCGGACGAGATCGGCAAGTACGACGAGCACCGCGCCCTCTTCCCGCCGGGAACGACCTTCCACGACCGCAGCGAGCTCATGGAGGTGCAGCGTGAGCTGCGTGGCATCCAGGGCGTCACCGCGCTCATCTACGACCAGACCTGCGCCGCCGAGAAGCGCCGCCGCCGCAAGAAGAACCCGCCCGCGCGCCGGGCCGCCCCAAGCAAGGGCGGCGCCCCCCTCGGGGGGGCAGGAGCCGCTGGCGACGTGGGGGGCCAACCCTACTTCCCCGACCCGCCGCGCCGCATCTTCATCAACGAGCAGGTCTGCGAAGGCTGCGGCGACTGTGGCGAACAGAGCAACTGCCTGTCGGTGATCCCGGTGGAGACCGACTTCGGCCGCAAGCGCGCCATCGAGCAAAGCAGCTGCAACAAGGACTTCTCTTGCGTGAACGGCTTCTGCCCGAGCTTCGTGAGCGTGGAGGGCGCGGTGCTGAAGAAGCAGCAGGGCGCAAAGTTCAGCGAGGCGGATGTGGCGCGCGAGCTGGCCCTGCTGACCGAGCCTGCCGCCTGGTCCTGGACCGGCCCCTTCGATCTGCTCGTCACCGGCGTCGGCGGCACCGGCGTGGTCACGGTGGGCGCGCTCATCACCATGGCCGCGCACCTGGAGGGCAAGAGCGCCTCGGTGCTCGACTTCATGGGCTTCGCGCAGAAAGGCGGCGCGGTGCTCAGCTTCGTGCGCGTGGCACCCACGCCGGACCTGCTCAACCAGGTCCGCATCGACACCCAGCAGGCCGACGTGCTGCTGGCCTGCGATCTGGTGGTGGGCGCCAGCACGGACGCGCTGCACACCGTCAAGCCCGGCCGCACCGTCATCCTGGCCAACACGCACGAGCTGCCCACGGCCGCCTTCGTGCGCAATCCGGATGCGACCCTGCACGCCAGCGAGTTGCTGGAGAAGATGCGCTTCGCCGTCGGCCCCAATGGCCAGCTGCGCACGCTGGACGCGCAGGGCATTGCCCAGCGACTTCTCGGCGACACCCTGCCCAGCAACATCCTCATGCTCGGCGCCTGCTGGCAGGCGGGGCTCGTGCCCGTCAGCCACGCGGCCCTGATGCGCGCCATCGAGCTCAACGGTGTCGCGGTGACCGCCAACAAGACCGCGTTCGCGCTCGGCCGCTTGGCCTTCGGCGCGCCCGAGGCCCTGGCCAGGCTGGGCGGCGAGGCCAAGGTGCAACTCTTCCTGCAGCGCGATCAATTGGACGGCGATCAAGGCCTCATCAGCCGCCGCGCGAAGTTCTTGGCCAGCTACCAGAACGAGGCCCTCGCTCAGCGTTACCGCGCCCTGGTGGAGAAGGTGCGCGCCGCCGAAAGCCCGCTGGGCAGCCAGCGCCTCACGCAGGCCGTGGCGCGCTACTACGCCAAGCTGCTGGCCATCAAGGACGAGTACGAGGTCGCCCGCCTCTACACCGACGGCAGTTTTGAAGCCGCACTGAAGCACCAATTCGAACGCTGGGACGAGATCAAGTTCCACCTCGCCCCGCCGCTGCTGGCGCGCGCCCCAGAGGGAGGGCGGCCGAAAAAGATCATCTTCGGCGCCTGGATGTGGAAGGCGATGCGCGTGCTCGCCGGGCTGAAGGGCCTTCGCGGCAGTGCCCTCGACGTGTTCGGCTACACGGCGGAGCGACGGATGGAGCGCCAGTTGGTGCGCGACTACGAGGCCCTGATCGACCAGCTCCTCGCCAGCCTGGACGCCGAACGCCTGGAGCTGGCCGTACAGCTGGCCCGCCTGCCCGAACGCATCCGCGGCTACGGGCCGGTGAAGGAGGCGAACGTGGCCGCCGTGCGCAAGCAATGGGGCGAGATGCTCGGGCGCTACACGGCGAAGCAGGCGCAGGCCGTGGCGGCCTGAACCGTCCGCTCACTGTCCGCGGACAGCCTCCCGCCCCTTCTCTCACTGGGCAGTCCCGCTGGCACGCAGCTTGCGGTACTCAGGGGCATGAACGCCCCTTTCCCCACCACGGCCGGCCAGGATCGCACGCTGGCGCCGGCTTCCAAGTTCCGGCCTCGCCTGCTGATGGCGCTGGCAGCACTGGCCATGATCGCCCTGCTGCTGCTCGGCCTGCGCGGCCTGCGTCATTGGGGCACGCCACAAGTGGACGCGCAGCGCCTCACCATCGCCGCTGTCAGCGTAGCCCCGCTGGTGCGCGACATCTCGGCCGAGGGCCGTGTGGTGGCCGGTGCCAGCCTCACCCTGGTGGCGCCGGCTACCGGCAGCGTGCTGTGGCAGGTGCAGGCGGGCGACACCGTGCAGGAAGGCCAGGTGCTGGGGCGCGTCAGCAGTCCGGAGCTGGAAGCGCGGCTGGCGCAGGATCGATCCGCAGCCGAGGCCGCCCAGGCCGACTGGCTGCGCGCGCAGGCCGAGGCGGCCAGCCAGCGCG